>JABGQJ010000299.1 GCA_018648945.1 Victivallales bacterium | reverse complement strand
GTTCCACCGAGCCAGTCGGGGTACGAGCCAAAATCGAGGCGGCACCAACGTCAGCAACTACCATTCTGGTCGTGGAGGACGCGCCCGACCTATCGGAAATGATCAGGGAAATACTTGAAAATGCTGGGCATGCCGTCCTCACCGCCCTCGATGGCGAGACGGGGCTGGCGACCTACTTGGAGCAAAAGGACCGAATCGGCTTGGTGCTCCTCGACCTGACCATGCCCCTCCTTTCTGGAAGAGCAATACTGCGGCGTATTCTCGAAGAAGATGCCCAGCAGCCGGTCGTCGTAATGAGCGGCTATTCCACCGAAGTCAATGCCCAGGAAGTGCTCGACCTCGGCGCCAGAGATTTCCTGGCCAAGCCCTTCAGCAAAGGTGCTCTTTTGTCTGCCCTGAGCCGAGCTATGACCCAGTGACGCCACGTAGGCGCGAGGAAGCGTCCTCATCTTCAGCTCAGCCACGATAGGTATGGTTGGCACTGGACGGACTGATGACAGACAGCGACGAAGCTTGGGCACCCTGGTATTCCAACATCAAGGGCTGGTTGGTTCTGCTGGCCATTACAGTGGCCTTCTTTGTGGGACGGAGGATACCTCTTGCCGGCATTGACAGAGAAATATTGGCGCAGTTTCCAGCGGGCAGCGTGGCCTCGATTTTTATGCTCGACGTCGCTGTTCTGCTGGCCATACGCCTGGGGACGATGCTCTTTGTTCCCTCGGGCGTACCGGACAAGACCGTGCGAGTGCTGCACAAGCTCGGCCTGGTGCTGTACCTGATCATCTCAGGGGTGCAGGGTGCGGCCGTCGCTTGGGCTTTGGAACAAATGATGTTTGGCTATGGTGGGGTGGTATCTCAGCCTGGGTGGTCCTTCAGGATTGTCACGGTCATCACCTTGGGTGCGGCTGCGGCATTGCTGTGGTGGATGGCAGATCGCATCTCTGCTACCAAACTGGTCAATGGCGCTCTTTGGTTGTACACTCTGTCTGCCATGTCATCTGGCGTGAACATGTTGACCAACCCCTCTCTGTATTGGGAGCCCACAATCACGGCGACCTTGATTGCCATGATGGTCTTTTTGCCTCTCGCAGTGACTGCCATCGGCCTGGCCTTGTTTCACCTCGACTGGCCCAAGCCAGTGGCGAGACAATTGGTCGCCTTTTCGCCCCTGGACCTGCTCTGCTGGCCCTTTATCGGTTGGAACGCCGCATTTATCATCCGCCCCTTCCAACAGGCTTTCCTCATCTCTGACGACGCCTTTGTGGCATTTGAGCTCCTGGCAGCTACCTGCATGGCCTTTTTCGCCTTCACCTGGCTTTATTTCAAGCACGAGCGTCGTGGTTCACCGGCATGGATTGTGTTGGCCATTCTGGCACTGTTTCCGCCGCTGGGCACATCTGCTATTTGGGTGCTGCAAAATGTCCAATTGGCTTTAGAGCCGAGTCCCCTGGCCGGGACGGTCCAGCTGGAGTTGGTCTTGTTGCCCGACGAGGGCATCCACCCAAGCGAAGTCCAAGAAGCCATTGAGAGGAGACTCGACGCATTTGGTGTTGAAGGTGAGGTCTCGCTCGATGGTGACCTGGTGCGAGCTCGCCTGAAGGACGTCGACCCAGAAGCAGCAATCGATACAATTGGCAGGCCCAAGCGTTTGACAATGCATATCGAGAAGTCGGACCTCCCCTTCGCAGATATGGCTGAAGCAAAGCAATGGGCTGTTGCGCAAGATGGTGATTGGGCCATCGAATGCCAGCCAGACCCACCATGTACTGGTTTTCTCCTCGAGCCAGCGGTCATCCTACCCGGTGACATCGCCGAAGCAAGCACGGCATTCAATCCCAACAACAACGAGCCTTATGTCCGCCTTGGATTCACTCTTCGTGGTGCCGACCGCTTTTGCCAGGTAAGTGGCGCCCATGTCAACGAAAGACTGGTTATCGTCATTGATGGCGAAGCAATCTCTGCCCCGGTGATTCGTGAGGCAATCTGTGGTGGCGTTGCCTCCATCGAGATGGGTGCTTCTTTGGACCCAGGTCATGAGGCAGCTCTTCTTGTCGGTGCCCTGAACAGTGCCAGCGATGCCACCTGGACGCTCGAGCAGACCAACATCTTCCAATAAGGCAGGGGCCCTTTCACCTCCACCGTTTGTTCAACCACCCTTGACGACGCCAGGTGCTGTGGCTAATCTGAAGCTGCCGTAGCAAGTACTTGCTTGCATACGCTGAGGAAAGTCATGCCGTCCACCCTCATCCCCGTTCTCATCGTCTCATCCCTGGCCCTATCGGGCTGCGGTGAGGACGACAGCCAACGCAAAGACAGCCCCCAGGCGGTGCGTGTCACCCAGGTGCGACAGGCGAATGTGGTCCAGGGGCGCAGCTACCTGGCCGAGGTGGTCTCCACCAGCACGGTCCGCGTGCTCGCCCAGGTCCAAGGCACCGTCTCGGCGCTGCCCGTGGACGAAGGTGGCAGGGCCGGTGAGGGGGACGTGCTCGCGCGCCTGGCTGCCCCCGACGTCATGGCCCGGCTCAACCGGGTGCGCGCAGACCGGGAGCGCGCCGAGCGGGAGCGCGACTTCGCCTGCGGCCGCACAAAAACGGACCGTCTGCTGCTGCAGGCCGGGGACATCGCTCCGGATCAGCTCGACGCCAGCGAGAAGAACTGCAGCACGGGGCGGCTCGCCGCCAGCGCGGCCCAGGCTGCAGAGGACGAGGTCTCCGCGATCTCCGCCCGCTCAGCGGAGCGCGCCCCCTTCGAGGGCATTGTGCTGGAGCGGCTCACCGAGCTCGGTCAGACCGTGATGCCTGGCATGCCGCTGGTGCTCTACGGGTCGACGGAGCGCGAGCTGTTGCTGCGCGTCCCCGCTTCGGATCTGACCAGCGAGCTGGGCCAGGGCACGAGCGCGGTCTTCGACGGTGGTCGGGGGACCGTGACTAGCGTCGGTGGTTGGGCCAAGGGTCCCGCCCAGCTAGTAGAGCTCAGGGTCACAGTCGAGCAGCCCCACAGGCTGCCCACGGTGGGCAGCACCACCAGCGTGAAGCTGGTGCTCGACGAACAGGCTGGTGCCAGCGCCGTTCCCCTCGACGCGCTGGGCTCCGACTCGCTGGGTAGCTACCTCCTGCTGGTCCAGGGCGACCGGCTGGACCGCTACGACGTCACCCGCGGCCCCCACGAGGACGGCTGGGTGGCGGTGGAGCCGCCCCTCTCCCCCGGTAGCCTGGTGGTGGTGGGGCAGCTGGACAAGCTCGACATGGATCGCACCGTGCTCACAGTGGAAATGGGATCATGAGCATTACCCGCGCCATCGTCAGAAACCAGCATGCCGTGTGGGCAGCCATCATCGCCGCCTTCCTCTTCGGCGTGGTGGGCTACATGCAGCTCCCGGTGAGGCTCTTCCCGGACACCGCCCCTCCCTTGGTCAATGTGGTCACACCTTGGCCGGGGGCCGCAGCCTCGGATATAGAGCGGGATCTAAGCCGCGTACTCGAAGAGGAGTTCGCCTCCCTTGAGGGCGTCACGATCCTCTCCTCCACCTCCCAGGACAATCTGTCCATGATCAGTGTGGAGTTCCAGTATGACGTAAGCTCCGATCTCGCCGCGGTGGACGTGCAGAACGCCATCGCCCGCATCGGGCAGGACCTGCCAGCAGGGGCGGAGCAGCCCCGGGTGATGACCTTCAGCACCTCGAACCGCCCCATCTACACCGTGGGCATCGCCGCCGATGACATGGTCGAGGCGCGGCGGCTGGCAGAGGACGTGTTTGGTCCCCTGCTGCAGCGGGTCGAAGGCGTGGCTGCCGTAGACGTCTTCGGGGGCCACGTCCCCGGGGTGCTGGTCGAGGTAGACCCCCAGGCGGCCGAAGCCCACCGCATCCCCGTGCAGGCGGTGGCCCAAGCCATCGTCACCACCAATGTCTCCCTGCCCGCAGGGCGGCTGCGGGGCTCAAGCCTCGAGACCATGCTGCGCGTAGACCAGCGGGTCTCCCGGGTCGAAGCTCTCGAGGAGCTGAGCCTGGCCGCCCCCGGCGGATCCCAGGTGCACCTGGATGACCTCGCCACGGTGACCCGCACCGCCCTCGACGACGACACGGTGTTCAGCATCGACGGTCAGCGCGCCATCGCGCTGCAAGTCTTCGGGTCCGAAGACGCCAACACCGTCGATGTGGTGGGAAAGGTCCAAGTGGAGGTGAGCGCGGCCGCCGCGGCCTACCCCGAGATCCGGTTCATCCCCGGCGAGGAGAGCGCCAGCTTCACCGAGCAGTCGGTCTCGAACCTGCTGGGCAATGTCGGCCAGGCCCTGGTGCTAGCTTCGATCATCCTGTTTCTGTTTCTGGGGCGCGTGCGCAGCTCCCTGGTCACCATCCTCTCCATGCCCCTGTCCTACGGGATCACCTTCGGCGTGATGAACGCCCTGGGCATGGAGCTGAACATGGTCACGCTCACAGCGGTGATTTTGGCGGTGGGCATGGTAGTGGACGCCACGGTGGTGGTGCTCGAGAACATCATCCGCCTGCGAGAAGAGGAGGGATTATCCCCCCTCGAGGCTGCCATCCAGGGCACCGACGAGGTGATCCTGCCGGTGCTGGCTGGCGCGGCCACCACCATGATCGTGTTGGTACCCCTGCTTGGGCTGCAGGGCTTCGTGGGCAAGACCTTCGGCCCCCTGGCCGCCACCCTGCTCATCGCGTTCTCGTCCTCGGTGCTGGTGGCCCTCATCGCGGTGCCAGTGCTGAGCCAATACACCCGTGACGGTGGGCGCCTGGACCAACTCGCCGGGCGGGTCGCGAGCCCCTTCCAGCGAGCCACCGAGGCGCTGCGGCGCGGCTACATGGCAATGCTGGACCTGGGACTGCGCCGGCCGGCCGTCATCGTCATCGTCGCTGTCTTCTTCTTCGTCCTGGGCCTCATCGGGCTGCGCACAGCGGGCATGGAGATGCTGCCCCAGATGGACAGCGGGGCGTTCTCGGTTTCCCTCGAGACCCCCTCAGGAAGCTCCCTGGCCCAGACCGCCGAGGTGGTCGCCAAGGTGGAGCGGCTGATCCTCGAACAACCCGATGTCACCCTTGTTCAAGCCCAGGCGGGCTACGAGCCGGGCATGCTCTACACGGGGGGCACGGGCGTGATGGGCCCCACCCAGGGCTTCCTAAGCGTCACTCTGACCCCGCGGACCGACCGCGACACCACCATCTGGGAGATCGAGGACGAGATCCGGGCTGGCATGGCCCACATCCCCGGCATCGCCAACGCCGTGGTCAAGGAGGTAGGGAACACCGCCAAGGCCACCACCGCCGCCCCGGTGATCGCCAGGCTCTCAGGCCCGGACACCCTCGTGCTCGACCGCCTGGGCGATGAGGTTCGGGAGAGGCTCAGTACCGTAGACGGTGTGGTCGCACCCACCCGCGCCTGGAACCGCGACATGGAACGGGTGACCCTACAGATCGACGAACAGCAGGCATTGGCTCTGGGACATGGGGTGCTCAGCGTGGCCCAGACCCTGACCACCGGCGCCAACGGCATCCCCGCGGGGAGCTTTGACCCCGGCCAGGGCTCCCCCGAGCCCATCCTGGTGCGCTACAAGCGCAGCGCGAACCCCGAGCTGGACGAGCTGCTGGCCTGGCCCCTCTTTGTGGCCTCCAGCGGCCAGGTGCTGCCCCTACGCAGCGTCGCCCACGCTGAGCGCAGCACCGAGCAGGGCCTGTTCACCAGCCGAAACCTCAGCCCCACCCTGGACGTGCTGGCAGGCGTGGCGGGCCGCCCCCTGAGCTTCGTGGTGGCCGACGCAGAGGCCGCAATAAACGAGCAGATCGTCCCCGAAGGCTACAGCCTGTCCATCGCGGGTGAGAACAGCGACCTACAGGACGCCCGCGGCCAGATCCTGGGGGCCCTGGGGGTCAGCATCATCGCCGTCTACCTGCTGCTCGCCGCCCAGTTCCGTTCCTTCGTGCACCCCATCATCGTGATGATGGCCGTGCCTCTGAGCCTCGCGGGGGTCTCCGCCGCGCTGTTCCTCACGGGCAAGCCCGTGTCCATGCCGGTGATGGTGGGCCTGGTGCTGCTGGTGGGCACCGTGGTGAACAACTCCATCATCCTGGTGGACATCATCCGGCAGCGTCGCGAGGCAGGCGTGGAGCGCCGAGACGCCATCCGCGAGGGCGTGTCCACCCGCTTCCGGCCCATCCTCATGACTTCCTTGTCCACCATGGTGGGTATGGTACCCCTGGCCATGGAGTGGGCCCTGGGGGCCGAGCGCTTCTCCCCCCTGGCCATCGCCGTCATCGGCGGCCTGTTGGCCTCCACCCTGCTCACCCTGGTGGTGATCCCCGTGCTGTACGAGCTGTCAGAGCGCATCCTCACCCGAGGCGCGCTGAGCCAGGTCGCCCAGGGTGCCGCGGCCCTGCTCCTGGTCGGAGCCATGGCGCTCAGCCCCGCTGCACAGGCAGCGGAGCTGTCCCTCGAGGAAGCCTGGGGATTGGTGACCAGTAACCACCCAGCCATGGAGGCCTCCGAAGCACGCCTGGACTCGGCAAAAGCCAGCGCGGCGGCGGCCACCGGCCGCATGCTCCCCCAAGCCCAGGTGACCACCCGCTACTCGCGGCTGAGCTATGTAGAGCCCGCCCTACTGGAGATCCCTATCACCATGCCTACGGGCGAGACCGTGGATCCCATCCAGTTCGGTGAGTCTGTACAGAACCAGTACTCCTTCCGGGTCGCGGCCCAGCAGCCCCTGTTCGCGGGTGGAGCGCTGTTCCAGGGCAGGAGAGCTGCGACGGCCGGCGTGGACCGCATGAAGGCGGAGCGGGATGTCACGGCGACGGCTCTCTGGGCGTCCCTGGTGGAGTCCTGGTATGGACTCGCCGTCGCCCGGAACATGGAGCGCATCCAGGCCGAGCTGCTAGAAGCGGCCATCGCTCAAGAGCAGCGCATCCAACGACTCGTGGAGCAGGAGCGCGCCACGGAGTTGCAGCTAGCCTCGGTGTCACTGAAGCGCGCGGAAGCCCAACAGGCGCTGGCGAGCGCCGAGGCCAACACGTCGCTGGCGGAACACGGGCTGACCGTGCTGACAGGTCGCGAGCCCCCCGAAGTCATGGCCGATCCAATCACGACAGCCCTGGCCCTCTCCCTGTGGGAACGTGCTGACCCCGCCCAGCGGCCCGAGGTTGCGGCCACAGCCGCGGGCGTCCGCGCAACGGAGGCGGTGGCGCGCGCGAAGGTCGGCGCCATGGTCCCCAGCCTGGCCCTGGCCGCCGGCTACCAGTACGAGAACCCCAACAGTCGCTACTTCCCCATCCAAGAAGAGTGGAACGACTCGTGGGATGCCTCGGTGGTGCTGAGCTGGAACCTGGACGCCGGGCTGCGCCTCAACGAGGCCCGGGCCGCCCGGGCCGATGCCGCCGCTGCCCGCGCTGGTCTCCGAGCCCTGCGGGACGAGACCGAGCTGCGGCAAACCCAGACCGAGATCGAGACCCTTCAGTGGACCGAGCAGCTGGGGCTGGCGGCGGAGCGGGTGCGCTTGGCCGAGCGCGCGGCCCTGGCCACACAGACCGCGATGGAGGCTGGTAGACTGACCACCACGGACTACCTCGAGCGCAGGGCTGACCTGGCCCTGGCCCATGCCGTCCAGCAGCACACGGTCCTGTCCCTCATCCTGTCCCACGAGCGCCAACGCGGGCTTACAGGATCCTACGGACCTCGATAAGATGAACCCGCGACGGCCGAGACTGGCAACGAGAACGAAAGGAGCGAGCGATGAAGCGAGAGAGGACCGAGGTCCGGCAGCAACAGATCGCCGACGCAGCCTTGAAGGTTATCGCCCAGCAGGGCCTGCGCCGCTTCACCGCCGCAGCCATCGCGCGAGAGGTGGGCATCTCCGATGGCACCCTGTTCAGGCACTTCCCCAACAAGGCCGCCATCGTCACCGCCGCCCTAAACCGCGCCGAGGCCATCATCTTCGAGGGCTTCCCACCACAGCACCCAGACCCCCTCGAGCGCCTGGGCCTGTTCTTCCACCAGCGGCTCGAGCTGGTGGAGGCCAACCCCGCCATCGTACGGCTGGCCATGTCGGACCAGCTCGCCCAGGCGGCCGGGGGTATCGGGGCCGAGCGGGTGGCCGACTGGAAGGCCAGATCCGCCGGCTTCATCAGGGAGTGCCTCGAGGAAGCCCAGGCCGCTGGGAGCCTCCGAGCGGGGGTCTCCACCGGCGCATTGAGCCTGGTGGTACTCGGCAGCATCCTGTCCGTCAGCGTCGCAGGCAACTTCTCGAAGGACAGCGGCAGGACCAAACCGGCCGAGGTCTGGGCGACACTGATGGCGCTGGTCAGCCGATCTGGGCGATGATGCTACCCATCCATACTTTTTCTGGTGGACTGAGACCTCTGTTGGTGAATTCCGCAGTTTCCTGGCTGACCCAGACCCCGAGACTCGAGCCTATTGGATGGCCTCGTTGCTGCGGGAGGCCAACACTCGCGATGTGTGGCTGTTTGTCACTCCCGAGGAAATTCGCGGAAATTGGCGCCATTTGGTGAGGTTTCTTGGTCGAAGCAGACAGATGTGGGCTTTTCTGTTGCAGATCGATGATTCTGGGTGGCCACCGCGGCAGCGCAATGAGTAGTGGTTTTGACAGGAGAATTGTGTCCGATGAACTGCTGGGTGTCGTCCGCAGTTGCCAAACTCATGTACAAAACTGCCATTTGGGCGGAGGAGCCGCTTTGGCGGGTGTGCATCTGGCCCATCGTCACACTCGAGACGTAGATCTCTTTGTCCACGACCAGCTGGCCCACCGCGAAATAGTGCGAATGCTC
>JABGQJ010000298.1 GCA_018648945.1 Victivallales bacterium | reverse complement strand
GTTCACGCGCGACCTGCGACTCGGCGCGGCCAGCGCAGGCCCCGTTCCCGTCGGCTTTCCGAGCGCCCAAAAGAGCCTGGAGCTCCGCGCTGCCGATGACGTGGGCAAGCCCGTCAAGGCGGACCTCCGCAAGGTGGACGGGCAGCCCGTGGTCGCGCTGGAAAGCGGCGGCTTCGGTCCTGAGCCGAGTTGTGCCAGCGTGCACGTTAACGATCTGGTTGTCCCCAAGGGGATGGGGCTGGTGGACGAGGTCTGGGTGGAGGTGCGTGGGGCGCCGGCCACGAAACGCGTGGAAGTTGCCTTCTGTCTGGCCGATGGGCGGGCCTATGGCGAGGATATCGTGGTGACCCCGAATTGGGGGGCGGCGATTCTCCCGGTGCGCAATCTGCGCGGCCTTTGGGGGACCAAGGGCAAGGCGGAACTGGCTGGGCTGAAGAGCATCCGCCTGACCTATGGGGCGTGGTTGCTGGGCAGTGGCGAAGCCAACCACGCGGTCGAACTCCGAACCGTGACCCTCGTCCCCGGTGGCGAAGGCTTCCCGGTGGACGTACGGCCTGCGACCGAAGCCCCATCGCTGGTGGAACCGGGCATGTCCCCGCCGAAGGTGCGAGGGAAGCGGACGCGGGCTTTGGTGGTGGGCGGGCGCCAGCCCGGTCGGCGAGCCCTGCGCATCCTCGCCGATGGCTTCGACGAAGCCCCCGGCTGCGCGGTGGCCCGAATGAGCGTGCCGAATGCCGCCCAGCGGTTCTTCACTGGCAAGCGACTGCAGACGGTGGTGGTCACGGCCCGCGCGGTCGCGACGGCTACCGATCGTTTCGAGCTGGCCTTGGTCGAAGCCGACGGCGCCCCCTGGGGGACCACGGTGAAGCTCACGCCCGAGTGGCAGGAGATCCGCATCCCGCTCGCCGATCTGGCGTTCTTCAGTCACTGGTCGCATCCCGACAACCGGGGTGGCGAAGGGGATCGCCCGGATGGGGCAAAAATCCGCTCCGTGAATCTCTGTTTCGGAGCATGGCAGTACCCAGAAACTCGTTCGGAACGACATGGATTCGACATCCAGAGCGTGGCTCTGGAATAGAGGAAGGGGAGTCTTGATGCCCTCGCTAAAGGCGCGTATCCAGTTCTACAACACCTTGGCCACCCTTGAGGAGGCCGGCGTCCCCCGCATCCGGGCACTCCAAACCGCCCTGCCCTACGGCTTTGCCGCACCGGCCAAGCAGATGGCCCACGCCCTGCAAGTGGAGGGGATCACCATGCGGGAGGCCATGGTCCAGCTGCCGCGCCTCTTCTCCGGCTTCGAGTGCAATATGGTCGCAGTGGGCGAGGCCACGGGCCGCATGGATACGGTCTGCCGCTCCCTGGCCATGTGGTACGAGTTCGTGGGCTCGGTGCGCAGCAAGATCATCAGTGGCTTGCTCTACCCCCTGCTAGTCTACCATCTCGCCGCCATCATAGTCCCCTTCATCTCCACGCTGACCGATGACGTGACGAGTGAGGCCGCCATCCGGCGAGCCATCATCTGGCTGGCGGCACCGTGGGTTCTGCTGCTCGCCTGGCGCCTCTTTGGGCGCACGATCCTCGCCATCCCGGGCGTGTCGGCGGTGCTGGTGCAGATGCCCTTGATCGGTGGCGTGATCTACCGACTCGACTGCGCCCGATTCTTCCAGGCCTACTCCATGGGGCTGAATTCAGGGCTGGGTCTCTTGGAGACAGTCGATCTGGGGACCAATGCCTGCAAGAACCCCACCTTGCGCAATCGCTTCCGACAACTGGGGAAGACCATGCGCTCGGAAGGCGTGGGCTTCACGGCGGCGTTCCTGTCTCGCCCCTCGGCTCGCGATCGCGCCTCCATGATCCCGGCGATGATGCAGACGGGCGAAGAAACCGGGCAGAGCTCCGAGATGGCCGAACGGATCGCCCGGATCTCCCGCGAAGAGGCGGAGACAACGCTGGAGCGCGTCTCCCGTATCCTGCCGACTCTCATCTACCTCTGTCTGGCGATCTACATCGGCTACCAGATTATCCACCTCTACGGCAAGATTCTCCAGCCCGTGAAGGACCTTCTCTAGCCTGGATTATCCAGGCGAAATCTACTGCGAATCCGGATTGCACTGCATCTCAGCCCATTGTGCCAGAACGCCGACCTTGACGGGTTCCAACACGCCTGCGCCCGGCAACCTGACACAGTGGACTGATCCACAGCACACTACGCATTCTCGCCACGAAGCGCACGAATAATCCAGGCTAGGACCAGACTCATGCTCTTCTCTCCCTGGCAAATCGACGGCATCCAGATGGCAAACCGCTTGGCCCGTTCCGCCACCGGCGAAGGCGCAGCCATTCCCGACCTGGGCTGCCCCACCCCGGCGATGGCCCAATTCTACGGGCAGTTGGCGGCGGGTGGCGTGGGCCTGATCATCTCCGGGCATGTGGCGGTTACCCGCGAGGGACGCTGTTCCCGGACCATGGCCGCGCTCTACGACGACGCCTTCGTGCCAGCGTTCGCTGCGATGGTCGCTGCCTGCCACGCGCAGGGCACCCCCATCGCCTGCCAACTCAACCACGGCGGGCGACAGGTCAGTCTCACCCATGAGGGGATCCGCCCCGTCTGTCCTTCTGCTATACAGGTCAATCCGGACAAGCCCGCTCCAGAAGAGCTGTCAGAAGACGAGATCTGGCAGATCGTCGCCGACTTCGGCACGGCGGCAGGTCGGGCCAAGGCCGCCGGCTTCGATGCGGTCCAGATCCACTCGGCGCACGGCTATCTGGTCAGTTCCTTCCACAGCCCCCTGACCAATCGGCGGACAGACCGTTGGGGTGGCACGGCCGAGAAGCGCCGCACCTTCCTGCGGGAGGTGTTCCTCGCCATGCGCCAGGCGGTGGGCTCAGAGTACCCCATCATGGTCAAGCAGAACGTAGCCGACTTCCATCCCGAAGGCCTGACCACGGCGGATGCGGTCGCCATCTGCGAGATGCTGGATGGGCTGGGCATCGCCGCCATCGAACTCAGCGGCGGCATCGCCGAGACCATCCCAGTCGCCTTCCAGGCCAAGGCCCTGCGCGAATCGGGCGAGACCGTCTTCTTCGCGGCCGAATGCCGCGAGATCCGGCAGCGAGTGAGCTGCCCGCTGATCCTCACTGGTGGCATTCGCACCCGCGCCACCGCCGAGGCGCTTCTGAGCGAAGGTGTCTGCGATGGGATCGGCCTCTGCCGTCCCTTCATTCGCGAACCAGATCTGCCCAAAAGGTGGCAGGAAGACCCGAACGCCCGCGCCACCTGCGTTTCCTGCGGCGGCTGCAAGCAAAGCCCCGAACGCTGCAACTATTGCGGCTTGGACCAATAGGGATTGCCCATGCGTACTGCCCTTTCTCTCTTCGCTCTCGCTCTCACTCTCCAAGCTGTGGAGACGTGGCAGCGCGGCCCGCTCACTACGACCGTGGACGACACGGGGCGCGTGGTCCTGACCCAGGGCAAGACGGTCGTGTTGAACTACGACCAGCTCCAGCTCGTCAGCTCGAAGCCCGCCTGGAAGGTGGCCTACAGCCTGGGAAGCTCGAGGAACGTGCAGGTCACCCGGCGGGACGATGGGGCCCGAGTAAGCGAGGCCCTTCCCAAGGTGCTCTCGTACCAGCGCGACCTGCGTATTCTGGAGAACGGGGTCGCCTGGACGCTCTCCTGGGAGTACCCAGCCGATACCGGCGCGACTGCCTGCAACTACTTCGTGGACATCCCCGCCCAACTCATCGACGGGGCGCTGTGCGAGTATGACACGGGCAAGGAAACTCGAATGGGAATGCTCCCCGGTGGTTGCGGCGAAATGACTGGGATCAGCGCCATCCGCATCTACGGCAAGGGCATCAAGCTGGACTTCCGGCTGGGCGGCGAGAATGTGGTCTGGAAGATGACCGACTGGAGCACCAGCGCGCACAAGAGCTATCGGCTGCGGATCGAAGCCCCCGCCGCGAAGGGCGGCAAAGCCACGGCGTCGGTTGAGTTGCGCCTCTCGCCGTGTGCGGCCGCGCCCATCATTGCCGTTCGTGCCCAACGGGCGAAGAGGCAGGAGGCCAGGCGCCAGGAGGCGCTGAAGGCGCAGGGCATCCGTTCGCAGCAGGCGTTGACCCTCGGGCAAGCCAAGGCCTCGGCGACCACCGTCAAGCGTGGCCAGCGCTTCGAGTTGACCGTGCCCATGACCGCCACCTTCGACAATCCCTATGATCCCGACGACATCGCCCTCGATGCCGAGTTCACCCGTCCCGACGGCAAGATCGACCGCGTACCAGGCTATCTCGACGTCCCGGCTAAGCGCGATGCCGACGGCACGTTCATGGGCTTGGGCAAGCCCGTCTGGCGCGTGCGCTACCTGCCACTGGCGACGGGAACGTACCGTTGCCGCCTGACGGTGCGCGATCGCTCTGGCAGCAAGCAATCGCCTCCCGCCAGCTTCATCTGCGCAGCAGCCCCGTTCCGGGGGCTCGTGCGGGTGAGCAAGGCACAGCCCTATGCCTATGAGTACGACGACGGCACCCCGTATCTGCCCATCGGCATCAATGTGTTCTCCTTCGCTCGCTTGGGCGCGCCCTATCCCGAGGAGCGACTGGCAACGCTCAGGAACCAGGTGCAACACCTGGGGGAGGCAGGCGGGACCTTCATCCGTCTGCGCATGGACTCCTGGTGGCTGGCCATCGAGGGGCGCCCAGACAGTGCCCTGGGACACCTTGGGCCCGGCCTCTACAATCAGCGCGTCTGCGACGAGATCGACCAGCTCATGGCAGAATGCGAGCAGCGGCAGATGCAGGTCATGCTCTGCCTCTACAACGCCAACGGCATGGTCAACGGCTCTGTACGCAAGGACGGCCCCACCGTCTGGCGCCGCCCCTATGCCTTCTTCCTCAAGGACAACGGCGGCCCCTGCGAAGACCGTGCCGGCTTCTGGACCAACCCAACCGTCAAGAAGTGGGTGCGCATGAAGTTGCGCTACAGCGTCGCCCGCTGGGGCGCGTCCCCGAGCCTGATGTGCTGGGAGTTCTGGAACGAGGTCGTCTACGACCAGAAGGTCGCCAAGGAAATGGTCGCCTGGCATGATGAGATGGGCAAGTACCTGCGCACCATCGACCCCTGGCGGCACCCCATCAGCAACTCCATCATGGGCAAGGACCTGGAGAGGCAGGGCCCCATGTGGGAGCTGCCCGAGACCGATATCGTGCAGGTCCACTCCTACCGGGGCACCGAGCTACCCGTCTACATGGACCACATCGCCCGCACGTCGCAACGCCTCTGGAAGAAGCCCTTCTTCTTCGGCGAATACGGCATCATCCACGAGGACCGTTCACAGGGCCGCTACCCCTATGATCCGGATGGCGTGCACATGCACAACGGTCTCTGGGCACCGGTCATGGCCGGTTCGGCACCCGGTGCCTTCTGGTTCGTCAGCGGCTACATCGAGAAGCAGAAGCTCTACGGGCGCTACACCGTCCTCGCCAAGTGGACCGCCGACATGCCATTCAACGATCCCAAGATGCGCGCCGCCGAGGTCGCCGGCTTCCGCTACACCACGCCGCCGCCGTTGGCGGATGGCGTCGTGACCGGAGTCCCGGCGAACCCATGCAGCAAGGCCAAGATCGACCGTTTTGTAGTCGATTCGCAGACCGGGAAGGTCAGCGATCCCGAGTGGTTCCAGTCCATGCTCCACACGCGCGAGGACCGCAAGACATCTCCCACGCTGGTGCTTGACTGCAGTCAGGATGCCGTGCTCGAGGTGTCCGTAGCCACCTCGGTCGGCGATGAGACCAACAAGCTACTGTTGACCGTGGATGGTGGCGAGACATTGACCAAGGACTTCCCCGCCGGCAAGGACTTCGGCAAGACCTCCACCCACATCGAGCAATACGACAACTGGCGGACCGCCTACGGCGAGACCGTGGCAATCCCCCTCGCTCCCGGCAAGCACGAGGTGAAGCTGGCGGCCACCGGCAAGGACCGGCTGGAGATCCGCGTCTCCCTACGCAACTACTTCCGGGCACCCTCTGTGGTCGTCACCGGTCGGCGCACCGACGCCTCTGCCTGGGTCTGGGCGCGGCATCGTTCTAGTACCGCCTACAGCATGCGGGCTGGCAAGAAATGGGATGAGGCCAAGGGCGTCACCTGTCTGCTGGCGGATTTCGCGCCGGGAAGCTACGAGGTCGAGTGGACCGATCCCTGGAGCGGCAAGGTGACCACAACCACCGTCCAGGCCAAAGACGGCACGCTCCCCCTGGCCATTCCGCCAGTAAAGCGGGACGTCGCCGCCAAGATCCGCAAGCGCTAGTGCTAGCGTTCCCCTCGGTCAGTGGCGATAGCCCTTGATGCCGATCTTCTCCACCGGAATACGTTTGAACCCAATCCCCCAGGCGGGCGAGGTGGGCTTGAGGCGGTAGTCATCCTTGGCGGCATCGACGAACTGAGGGTCGCCGAGCACAGAGTTCTCGTCGAAGCCCAACTCGAGCCACTTCTCCCACGTGCCTGCGGGAACCGCTCCCTTGGCTTCCGCCAGTTCGCCGCCACTCCACCAGATCACATTGCGGTCGCATTCCTTGAGCACCGCAGGATTCCAGCCACCGGAGCGGATGTAGACGGCCTCCGGGTTGCGGTAGGTCACGATGTTGTTGGTGAAGGTGTTGCGGCGCATGTCGCCCCGCCCGTTCCATTCGGCCTGCTGGGCGTGCCCGTCAACGAAGATGTTGTTCTCCACGATGTTGTCGAAGCCCAGGTGATTGTGGTAGCCGCCCCGGAAGTTCCGGGCCACGATGTTGCCATGGATGAGGGTGCCGCTGGAGTAGTCGTCCAAGTAGATCCCCCAGGTGTAGTAGGGGGAGAGGATCTTGCCGTCGGGCGTGTGCTTCATGCCGATGGTATCGAGGATCAGGTTGTAGCGAATGATGTTGCCGGTGGGCTTGCGGTCGCGACCGAGGGTCTCGATGGCACCGGTGTCGTTGGTCTCCAGATTGGTGCGGCGAATGTCGTTGTATTCCGCGATGCAACCGTGGGAGTTGCCCTTGGGCCCGTAGGACTTGAAGCTGATGGCATAGCGGGGCACGTCGTGGATATCGCAGTGGGACACGCGGAAGCTGTTGCCGGTCGTGACGTAGACCCCCGCCACGTGCTGATAGATCAGCCCCAGGTCGTGCATGTGGCAGCCAGCCACGACGCAGTTCTCGGGCTCGGTGACATCGTCGCCACGGGCAATCACGCCGCCTTGGCCGAGGTCGTACATATGGCAGCGGGTTACCGTGCAGTCGCGGCTGCGGTTGATGAACTTGACCGCGTAGCCGCCGAGCAAGGTGAAGGTGCAGCTGTCGACATCGATATGGCGGGCCTGATCGACCCAGATCGCCGCGTCGTCGGGGCAGTAGAGACTGCCGACGGCCAACGAATAGACGGCGTCACGGAACTCCAGGTTCTCAAAGCGGATGTGCTCCGGCCAGGCCGTGTCGCTGCCCTGGAAATGGACGAGGCGATCCAGCTTGGGGGCCACCACTTCACGGTCGGCAAAGTCCCTGCTATGGGGCCGGTACAACAGCTCGCCGCCCTGTTTGTCCAGGAAGAACTCGCCCGGCTCGTCCAGGGCTTCGCGGACGTTCTCTAGATAGTAGCGATTGCCAAGGCGGATCTCCTGCTGGGCATTCCCCCCGGTGAGCTTGAGGACGCCCTTCTCCCGGTCCACGCCGCCAATCTGGACCTTGCCCCCGACCCAGCCCCAGGCGGGGAAGAGCTGGACTTGGGCACCCGTCAGATCCCACTCGGGAACGTCGCCCTTGCCAAAGGGCAGAATGTCCTTGCGGGCCGCATAGCCGCTGCCTTGGCTGACCCGCATCTCGCGCCCCTTGGCCTCAGCGTATTTCTGGGCCTGTACGACCAACAGATGAGTACCCTTGGCAATGGCCGGGGGATCGGTGTCCACTGGCTGCCAGCCGGGATCGGAGCAGAGCGCGAGGGCGTTCATGTCGATGCCGCCGCCCTTGCGGTTGGTCCAGGTCAGGGAGTGCTTCCCCGGAGTCAGTTCGAGCGTGGCGCAGCGCTTCCACTGGTGCTTGCTCCAGCCAGCGGTATCGGGCAGGTTCTTCAGCCAGACCTCCTCGCCGTCATCGACTCGGATGGTCATCTTGTCGTCGTTGTTGTCGCGCCCGTGGGGTTTCATCAGTTGACCGTAGTAGAACCACAGGCCGTAGCTGCCAGCGGCAGGCACGGCCACCTCCCAACGAATGAAGTCACCGGGGGTGTGGATGTTGGACATGGTGGTGAACCAGGAACTGTCGTCGCTCTGGGAGCGAGCGAAGAGCCAACCGCCCTTGGTGGGGTTCTTCGGGTCGAAGTTGGGGTGGCGGGCGAGGCGCTGGCGCTCGTCGCCGACACGCAACTGACGAAAGTCCCAGGCCCCGGCCTTGGCCTCGGGCACCGGGGCGCTCCAGAGACCGCCCTTGGTCTTGCGCCAACCGGTGATGGGGCGCCCCCCGCTCAGGATCACCTTCTCCTCCTTGGCCGCAGTATAGACGACGGGGTTTCCCTTGCTCCCCGAATCCTCGGCGGTCAGAACCAATGGGGCGTCCAGGTAGTAGGTCCCGGCCCGGAACACGACCTGCCGCTTGAGCGACCGATCCATGGCCCGCAAGGCCAGATGGGCCTGCTCGGCGGAGGCAAAGGGGCCGTCCGTGCCGTCCGCCGTCGGTTCCGGGAGCATGCCACTCCACGCATCGCTTCCCTTGGTCGAGACATAGAAGGTTCCGGGGGTGCGCAACATGGTCTGGGCCTCCGCAACGGT
>JABGQJ010000297.1 GCA_018648945.1 Victivallales bacterium | reverse complement strand
CGGCACTACTCCTCTCTCTGGCGGCCTGCGGGGAACCGCTGATGGAGATCCGTGAGATTGAGGCGATTGGATCGGTCGGTCACAAGTTCGACATTCGAGCGGACCAACTCCTGGTTGGTCATGCCGACCAGTGCGCAGTCGATCTCGGGCGCGGATAGCGCGAAGCGAATGCTCAGCCGGGCGGCGTCGGCTTCGGTGATGCTGGGGAACTCCTGCGATAGCAGTTTCTGCAGGAAACCGCTTGTGGTGCTGCGCATGGTCGTGATGCCGATGTCGAGCGATCGGGCGATGGGGATGATGCCGGTGAGGCGGTTCTCGTCGGCGCGGGCGTAGTCGCAGTGGCATTGGTTGATGATGTTGAAGGCGATCTGGAGAACGTCGAAGCGCTTGGACCGGATGAGCCCTTCGAGCCCGGCTGAGCTGTTCTCCGCCGTGAGCCCGAAGAACCGGATCGCTCCCCTGCGTTTCTGCTCGTCGGCCCAGTCCAGGATGCCGGAGGCGACGATCCTCTCACAGAGCTCGTCGGGGTAGTAGGTGCCATGGATCTGGAGGATGTCGATGTGGTCGGTCTGCAGCCGCGCCAGACTACGCTCGAGGCTGGCCTGCCAACCCTCCGGCGATTCGCCGAAGCCAAGCTTCGTGGCGATGACTGCCTGATCGCGCCTGTCTTTGAGCGCCTCCCCAACGGTGGTTTCGGAGCGGCCCTTGCCGTAACCCGGTGCCGTGTCGAACAGATTGATGCCGCTGTTCAGCGCCAGTTGAATGGCCCGGATGCCTTCGGCCTGGAATGCCTCGTCGGTCCGGTCCTCAGTGGTCAGGTACCCTCTGATGCCCAGCGGTGCGCCACCGAATCCAATCGGTGAAACCATCAGTCCGGTGCGGCCCAAACGTCGGCGTTCAACGACTACGGTCATGGTTTCGGTTCCCTACGCTCTGCTTTGGCGAGCCATTCGGGATTGGTCGTCACGCCCGAATCCGGCCGTCGCATCGTTTGACATGGCCGTCGGCCATGCCGTAAGCTGGCTCGAGGATCTCTCTTGTCCATTCGTCACGGTCGACATTCAGCCCGCTGCCGGGATGGGGCCGGGGGTGACGGTGGGGGCGGTCAGGCCAAGCCGTGTGACGAGCGACCGGCTCTCAAGAAGCAGGCGACACCCTCCCAGAGACACGTTGAAAACGCGCCATCAGACCCTATTTTCGCATTCCAGCGGTGCCCTGCTTCGGGTCGGCCGAGGGCACTGCTCGCCATCGCCGCTGGTTGCCACGGGGGATCAAGGAGACGCCACATGCGTGTATACATTCAGTTTGACTTCGAAGGGGTTGCGGGATTTGTGATCCGTGACAACCAGGACCGCAATGTCCCTACCACCTTGGAGCGCACCAAGCGCCTCATGAAGATCGCCACGGCCGAGGTGTCTGCTGCCGCGACCGGTGCCTTCGAGGCGGGGGCGGAGGAAGTCGTCATCTGGGATTCCCACGGCAATGGCAACACGCTTCTCGTGGAGGAGCTCCCCGAACAGGCGCAGTTGATCACCGGGAGAAATGGGCAGGGACCGTGGCTTCCCTTCTTCAAAGGCACGGACGTGGGCATGTACATCGGTGGCCACGCCATGGCGGGAACGGCCCATGCGATCACTCCCCATACGCTACTCGAGGTCAATGGCAAAGACTACGGGGAGGTGGGCATGTTCATCCTGGAGTGCGGCTCTCAGGACATCCCGGTTGTGCTTGTTTCCGGGGACTCCGCCGTGCAGCGCGAGGTGCAGCCGCTGATCCCCGACAGTGAGATCGTGGTGACCAAAGTCGCTGCCGGGCCGACGATCGCCAAGACGATCACGCCGGCCTTGTCGGCAAAGCTCATTCAGGAAGCAGCCCGGCGCGGAGTGGAGCGCCGACGCGAGATCCCTCCTTGCCGGTTGGCGCCGCCTTTCACGTTCCGCGTAGGTGGGGACAAGCGCACGCCGGAGGAAGGCTTCTGCCCCGCCACTGATGATCTCCTTGCCGCCTATCGGGCCTTCCTGTCAACCCACCTCAACTACTGCCAGGGCTGGCCGGACTACGCGCTGCGCGACGAGGATTACGGGCCGTATGAGTAGCCATTGGGGGTGAGGCCATCGCCCGGCCCCATCGTCGCGGTGGTCGCTAACCTGCTGTCCGGGCGTGGATGAAGGCGACGCGGGAGCGCCAGGGGACCGTGCGTCCGGAGAGTTGGGCGCGGAAGAGAGTGGCGATGGTGTCGATCTCCGGCGGGGCCAGGTGTCGGGCGAGGTGGTCTGCGTAGCTTGGTCTGCCGTCGGCTTGGGCGGGGGAGAACCAGCGGTCGAGCATGTTGGGCGAGATGATCTGGTCGGACGACTGGTCCATGCACTCCACGCTGTGTTCGGCAAAGCCGGCTTCCTCGAGTAGGCTCTCCAGGGCGCGTTCGTCCAGGGAGACCAGGGGATCGTCCGGGTTTGCGTAGATGGCCTCCTCGGCAACGCGCAGGCGTTCGAGAAGGTCGGGGGGCAAGGAGCTGGCATCCACCAGTTCGTAGAGCCGTTGGGTCGCACCGGCCAAGGCTTCGGCTAGGGAGCAGACCCCGCCGGGGCGCAGACGGCTGGCGAACTGGGAGAGCGCCGCGGCGCGATCGGTGGCGTAGAGCAGAGCGTTGCGGCCCAGGACCACATCAAACCGCAGATCGGCTTCGTCGCTCTGCTCCAGCACCGCGTCGAGTTGGTCTGGTTCACCGACAAGGAGGAGAGGGCGATTCAGGGCGGGCATGGCTTCGGCGCGGTCGCGCAGGGAACGGGCGATGTCGCCGGAATTGGCAAGGGCATAGACGCCGCCTTCAGGCGTGTGGCGCAGGGCCTCCCAGGTGAAAAGCCCGGTGCCAGCTCTGGCATCGAGCACAGTGAAATGCCGTTCCCAGCGGATGGCGGAGAACGCCCGGTCGCGGATCTCGGCCAGGCGGTCGCCGACCCCGCTGACCGTGCGCGCCAGCCATTGTTCCAGGGCTCGGTCGCGTGGCGAGAAGGTGAGAATCTCGGGCGGGGCCCCGCCGGTGCTGCGTTCGACAGCGGCAGCCAACTGGGCCTCGCGGCGACGCTGGGTCTGTTCGGAGATGCTCTCCTCGTAGCCGATATCGCCGGGCTGGTAGAAGACCTTTCCCTGCATGCTCTCGGGGAGGTACTGCTGGGCTACCCAGTGATCGCGGTAGGCATGGGGATAGAGATAGCCTTCACCGTGGCCGAACCCCTCCTTGTCGCGGCTGGCATCGCGCAGGTGGTTGGGGACATCGTCCTCGCGCTCCTTCTCCACGGCCGCGAGCGCGTCGAAGAAACCCATGACCGAATTCGACTTGGGGGCCGTGGCCAAGTAGAGCGCGGCCATCCCCAGATGGTAGCGGCCTTCGGGGAGGCCGACTCGGTCGAAGGCCTCGGCGGCGGCGGTGCAGACGGTGAGAGCGTTGGGATCGGCCAGGCCGATGTCCTCGCCGCAGAAGATCAGCATGCGGCGGAAGAGGAAGCGGGGATCTTCGCCGGCGTAGACCATCTTGGCCAGCCAGTAGAGGGTGGCGTCCGGGTCCGACCCGCGCAGCGACTTGATGAAGGCGCTGATGGTGTCGAAGTGGTAGTCACCCTCTTTGTCGTAGAGCACCGCCCGTTGCTGGATGGACTCCTCGGCCACGGCCATACCGATGACGACCTCCCCGTCTTCGTCCGCGGGCGTGGTTTCAATGGCCAGTTCCAGGGCATTCAGCACCGCCCGCGCATCGCCGTTGGCGACTTCCACGAGATGGGTCAGGGCCTCCGGCTCCAGGCGGGTGCGGATCGCGCCGTAGCCTCGCTCCTCATCGGCTAGGGCCTGCTCGGCCACCCGGCGCAGAGCATCTTCGTTCAGCGGCTTGAGCTGGAAGATGCGGCTGCGGCTTACCAAGGCGCGGTTGACGGTGAAGTAGGGGTTCTCGGTGGTGGCCCCGATCAGGACCACCGTGCCGTTCTCGACCCAGGGGAGCAAGGCGTCCTGCTGGGCCTTGTTCCAGCGGTGGACCTCGTCCACGAAGAGGATGGTACGGCGGTCGTACTCGCCCCGCTCGCGCTTGGCGTTCTCGGTGACCTCTCGGATGTCCTTCACACCGCTGAGCACCGCGTTCAGCACCACGAACTTGCTCTGGGTGGTGTTGGCGATGACGCTGGCGAGGGTTGTCTTGCCAGTGCCGGGAGGGCCGTAGAAGATCAGCGAGGAGACGCGGTCGGCCTGGATCGCTCGGCGCAGGAGGCGCCCTGGGGCGAGGATATGGTCCTGCCCCACATATTCGTCCAGCGTCCGCGGTCGCATGCGTGCGGCCAGGGGTTGCTCCTTCTCGATCTGTTTCTCGCGAGCGTGGTCGAAGAGGTTCTTCATCGTGAGTCCAGAGGGTGGGTTCGGCCGGAGAATCTACCGTGACGAACGACGGAGTGAAAGCGCCGCAGGGCATGGCCTTGCGGTGGTACGCCCAGCATTCCCAACCTGCCTTGAACACGCGCCGCCAAACGGTAGATTACCGTCCGTCTTACGCTGTGGCCCGATCACCGCTTCGCTTGCGGTCGCGCGGCCATCATCTTTTAGCTCAACCCATGCCATTATGGCTCGAAACGTCCAACACGAGGGCAACCAAATGCAAGTCGGATTCTACGGTCACGTTCGCCAGTACATGAACATCAAGGACGAAATCGACGCTCAGATCGAGGAAGTTCTGCTGAGTGGCAAGTTCGTCCAGGGCCCGAAGCTGGCCGAGTTCGAAGAGCAGGCCAAGGCCTATTTCGGCTGCGACTACGCCATCGGCGTCGGCAATGGCACGGACGCTCTCTGGCTCAGCCTCATGGCTCTCGGTGTCGGCCCCGGTGACGAGGTCATCACCCACGCCAACACCTTCTTCGCCACCGCCGAAGCGATCTGGACCGCCGGTGCCACTGCCGTCCTCGTGGACTGCGACCCGCTGACCAAGAACATCGACCCGGCCAAGATCGAAGCCGCCATCACGGCCAACACCAAGGCCATCATGCCGGTTCATCTCTATGGTCAGTGCGCGGACATGCCCGCCATCCAGGCCATCGCCAAGAAGAACAACCTGTTTGTCATCGAAGACAATGCCCAGGGCATCGATGGCAAGGGTGACAACTTCAAGCAGGGCGAGCTCTCCGACACGGTCTGTACCAGCTTCATCATCCAGAAGAACCTTGGCTGCTTCGGCGACGGCGGCATGGTCTTCACCGACAACCCGGATGTGGATGCCAAGATCCGCAAGCTGCGCAACCACGGTTCCGCCGAGCGCGACCACCACTCCTACGGCTTCAACAGCCGCCTCGACGACCTCCAGGCCGGCGTGCTCTCCGCCAAGATGAAGCACATCTCGGCGTGGACCGACCAGCGCATTGCCATCGCCAAGCTTTACGATGCCGCTCTGGCCGACTGCAAGGCCATCAAGCTGCCCTACCAGAAGCCCGGCTTCCGTCACGTCTACCATCTCTACGTGATTGAGCCCAAATGCGCCTGCAAGCGCGCGGAACTGCTCGCCTTCCTCAATGCCCATGGCGTGGATGCCAAGACGCACTACTCCATCTGCATCCACAATCAGGAAGGCTTCCCCTGGGGCAAGCCCTATCGCCTCGTCGGCGATCTCACCAACGCCGAGAACAATGCGGCGAGCTGCGTGAGCCTGCCCATGTTCCCCGAACTGACGCCCCAAGAGATCCAGCACGTGATCGAACAGGTGCGTGCGTGGGACGCCACTCAGGCCTAACCGTCTGATCCAGGCGGGATTCGAAATCTTCGAATCCCGCCTTTTTTTTGCCACTCCGACCAACTGGGAGAACGACAATGGCCAAATACAAAGCAATGGTCGTGGGCATGGGCAAGCGCGGCAAGCACCACGCCTTTGGCTTCCACGGCAACGACAGCTTCGAGGTAGCCGGCATCTGCGATATCATGCCCGACGCCCTGCCCGAACTCTCCAAGGAACTCGGCGGCGCCGCCTATGGCACCGACGCGGCCAAGATAGCGGCCGAGATCAAGCCCGACGTCTTCTGCTTCTGCACCCATCCCGGGCTCCGCTACGACCTGATCAAGCTCGGCGTCGATTCCGGTGCCAAGCTCATCGCCTTCGAGAAGCCCCTGGCCGCCACCAGCGACGAAGCCATGAAGATCAGGGCCCTGCTGGAAGCCAACCCCGACGTCAAGGTCGTGGTCAGCCATCAGCACCGCTACGGTGTGCACTACCGCAAGGTCAAGGAGATCATCGACAGTGGCGCCCTGGGCCGCGTCCACACGGTCTATGCGACCACTCCCGGCTGGATGCTGCACATGTGCACGCACATGATTGACTACATGCGCTGGTACGCGGGCAACCCCGACGCCGAGTGGGTCATGGGCCAGGCCGCCGGCAAGATCAAGTTCGACGACAACCATCCGTCCCCCGACTACATCGCGGGCGTGGTCCAGTTCGCCGGCGGCATTCGCGGCTACCTGGAATGCGGCGCGGGAGCTCCCGATCAGCCCGAAGTGGCCAAGTGGTGGGGCAAGAACCGCATCGGTGCCCAGGGCACGGAAGGCTTTGCCGAAGTGCTGACCAACGGCGGCTGGCGCGCGGTCACCAAGGACGGCGTCATGTCCGGCGAAGGCGTCATGAACTACGATGCCGACATGCCCCCCTACATCCAGGAAATGGCCGAGTGGCTCGACGGCACCATCGAGTGCCACCAGAACTGCTTCGCCAATGCCTACGCGGGCTTCGAGATCATGTCTGCCATGTGCCGCAGCGTTGTCGAAGGCGGGCAGGTCGCCTTGCCTCTGACCGAAGGCGCGGATGAGTTGGCCATGCTGAAGGACGGTATGTCCGACAAGCAAGTCCTCCTCGGCTCCCCCCTCCACGCCGAGGAATTCGGTCTCTAAGACCAACGTTCCTGTTCTGAATCAAACGCCCCCGGCGCCCCCCGTGCCGGGGGCGTTTCTGTGCCAGTGGGGGTCTGATGCCCTGGGCAGGCAGTGCTCGAGGGCGATGCCTCGGGAGCCCTTGAGGAACACAAGGGCACCGGGGGTGGCCCAGGCCCGGACGAGTTTGGCGGCGTCCTCGGCGTTGGCGGCAGAGGGGAGATCGCAAGTCCCTGCGGCATCGGTCATGAGGGGGCCGACAGTGAGGATTCGGGCCTGGGGGAAGCGTTCCTTCGCCCACCGGAGGAGATCGACGTGGGCGGTGGCGGCGTCTGGCCCGAGTTCGAGCATATCGCCGAGGACGAGGATGTGGGCTGCGTCGAGGGTGGGGTCGAGGAGGTCGTGGAACCAATCGAGCCCGGCGCGCATGCTGGTGGGGTTGGCGTTGTAGGCGTCGTTGACCCAGCGGACGCCATCGATCTCCACCACCTTCATGCGCATGCCGGGGAGTTGGCAGGTGGCGAGGGCAGCGACGCTGTCGGCGAAACGCAGGCCGGCGGCAAGGCCGACGCTGGCGGCGGCGGCGGCATTGAGGGCCTGGTGCGCGCCGCCAATGGGCCAGCGGAGGATGGCCTGCTCGGAGGTCTGGGGCCGAGCCAGTTCGACCACGTAATCCTCGCCGACCAGGCCCTGGTAACGGGCCTGGATGTCGGCGGCATCGGTGGTGCCGAACGAGAGAGTTTGGCGTGGTGCGGCTTTGCTCCGAAGCGTACCGATGTGGGCAGCTTCGGCGGGTAGGATGCAGACGCCGGTGGCGGCAATGCCTGCGAAGATGTCGCTCTTCTCTTCGGCCACGCCAGCCAGGTCGTGGAAGAACTCCAGGTGGGCGCTGCCGATGTTGGAAACCACGCCAATCTCGGGTTGGGCCAGGCGCACCAGCGAGGCGATCTCGCCGGGGTGATTGCTGCCCAGTTCGATGACGGCGGCGCGGTGCTCCCCAGTGAGTTCGAGGAGAGTCCGAGGCACGCCAAAGTGGTTGTTGAAGTTCCCGGCGGTCTTGTGGACAAGGCCGGGCCATTTGCCATTCAGCACGGCGGCAATCATCTCCTTCGTGCTGGTCTTGCCGCAACTGCCGGTGATGGCGACGACCAGAAGGTGCGGCAGCCGACGGCGATGGGCGCGCGCGAGTTCCTGGAAAGCAATCAGGGCGTCTGGCACCAACAGGCACGCCGCCTTGGTCTCGTCGAGCGCGGCGAGAATGTCCTCGTCCGGTTCCCGATCCAGGCAGATGGCAGCGGCTCCGGCGCGGAGTGCCTTGGCGGCATAGCGGTAGCCGTCTGCGAGTTCCCCCCGCACGGCCACGAAGAGCTCGCCGCCCGCGATCTGGCGGCTGTCGTCTTGTACGCCGCAGATGCCATCTTCAGAGGCGTATTCCCGCAGCCAGTGGCCACCGGTCGCCTCGACTAGCTCGTTCCAGGTGAACCGCACGGTCATGTGGGGGGATGCTCCGGGTTACTTGGTGGCTGGCAGGGGGCCAACGAGACTCGACTGGTGCCGCTCAGTGATGGCACCGACGTACAGGTCGTGCCCCGGTTTGGGCTGGAGGGGGATGGTGTGTTTGGTAGACGGCTCGTGGACGCGTGCCATTGGCCTGACGCCGCGCAATCCCTTGCCCTTGGGAGAGGCGAAGACGACCACACGGGTGGGCTTGTCGGTGGTCACCAGCAGGCTGCCGTTCTGGAATGCCGTCCGCAACACGCGGGGCTTCGCGAGATCCATGTAGTTGGGGGTGTCGGTGGCCTCTAGGTGGACGCTCACCGTGCCTTCGCGACCGGGGAAGGGGATATCGACCACGACCACATCGTTGGGCAAGCGGCGGATGGCGCATCCTTCTGGCGAGGCCACGTCCTTCCCGGCCAGGCTGG
>JABGQJ010000296.1 GCA_018648945.1 Victivallales bacterium | reverse complement strand
GCCCCGACCCCGATGCCATACGCGCTACGCTGGCCATCGCGGCCACCAAGCACTTGCGCGACAACAAGCAGCTCTACGTGGAGAGTCGCGGGGAGGCCCTGCTCTTCTACCAGTCCGAGAAGTTGCTCTCTGCCCGTGATGTCCGGAGCCTTCTCCAGTTCGCCGTGGCTTTTACCGATGGGTTGGCCATCGGCTGAGGGCCGCAGAGACGGGAGCGTCTGTCCGCGTTTCCTGTCGTGGACTCTACGACAGGTGGTCGTATCCCTGGACGGCTATGGGTTGGCCCGTGCTATCGACGATCTGCGGGACTGCGGCGGCCAGGAATCGGCCGACCGGAGTCAGAGGGACATCGGCGAAGGGCCATTGGGCCAGCAGGGCCTCCGCCTCCTCCTCCCCGACGGCGACCAGGAGTTCGTAGTCCTCGCCATCGCCGAGAGCTTGTGCGACGGTGGTCTGGGGGGTGCGTCGGGGAACGGCATCGGGGTCCAGGCGCAGGGCTACCTGGGAGGCCTGGCAGATTCGCGACGCATCCAGCAGGAGGCCGTCGCTCACGTCCATCATGGCGTGGGCGAAACCACGCGTTGCCAGCCAACGTCCCTCCCGGCAACGGGGGGTGAAGCTCAAGTGATGACCGGTCCCGAGCGAGGAGCCGAAGGTCCCGGTGGCCAGAAGAACGTCGCCGGGACGCGCTCCGGAGCGCCGGCAGACCCGGTCTGCCTCGACCCGGCCCAAGATGGTGAGCGACGCGACATCGTCGTTTGGCGTGCTGGCCAGATCCCCGCCGACCATGGTGACGTTGTGTTCGTCGGCAAGGGCGATGGTCCCGTCGTAGAAGCGTTCCAGCCAGCTGGGATCGCGCCCCGGGCCGAAGGCTCCGGCCAGGAGGCAGGCGGTGGGGACGCCTCCCATGGCGGCGATGTCGCTTAGATTCCGGGCCAGGAGTTTCCGCCCGGCGGCTTCGGGGGGCGTCTCGTGGGGGCCGGTGAGGTAATAGTGTTTGCCGCCAACGATCTGGTCTACGGCCAGCAGGAGAAGTTCGCTGCCGTGGGCCAGGGCGGCACAGTCGTCGCCCGGCGGCACGACCCAGGCGTCGCTCGGCTTGGGCAGTCGGGCGAAGAGTCGGGCGAAGAAGGCGTCTTCGGTCATTCCTGGACCCCTTCTTCCAGGAGGTCCAGCTCATGCCGCGCCGCCGCCAGTGCGAAGATGCGGTGGAAGAAGCACGGCCCCTGGCCGAATTCGCAGAGACCGTCCGGGGCGGAGCCCCCGCATGGGCCGAGGGTCAGGCGTTTGGGGCAGGCGGAGTTGTCGAGATACCAGCAGTGCCGGAGCCGCTCCGGGGGAGTGGTGTCGTGCCTGCGCAGGATGTGGCGAAGAGTGGTTCGCAGGAGGGGCGGGGTGCGGGACGAGAGCAGGGCGGGGAGCAGGAGGGCCCCGAGCCGGTCAGCCAGGCCGGGGGCCGCAAACTCGGCGGCGGCAGCGACACAGGTCTCGGGGGCGTAGCTGGATTGGCCGGGCGCCAGGAGATCCTGGAAGGCGTAGAAGGGCGTGGTGGTCGGCGAGAACTGAAGACTGCCGTGGTAGTCGTTCCAGGCCTCGAGCCAGGAGTCGTAGTCGGTGTAGTCCCGCAGGCAGGCTGCGACCCGCTTGAGGACCATGTCCAGGACGCCCGGACTACGGATCCCGGCCAGGACCACCCCGCTGTACCCAAGGAGCTTGCAGCCCGCCACCTGGAGACCAAGGCGGTGCAGTTGCGCGGCCAGGAACTGGCTTTCATTGACGTTGCACTCCCGTTGCAGGATCGTGGCGAACTCCCGCGGGACATGAACGCCCGGGCAGGTGCTGGACTCCAGGTTCGCCACGTCTTCGGGAACCAGCAGGCGCAGGCGGGCCAGGACGCTGTTGCCGAGGTCGCGCATCCGGAGGAACCACTGGAGTTCCTGGAGCTTCTTCATGTCCCAGCCGGCGTGGGCGATCAGGAAGTCCGCCCCGCTTTCCAGCTTGCGAATCATCTTGTAATACTGCAGAAACTGGTCGGCTAGATTGTATTTGAAGGGGTTCACGGCGGCGCCCAGGCATAGCGACGGGTCGTGTCGGTGGAGCAGGCCAAGCAGGTCCACCCCGTCGAGATAGCCCTCGGCGTAGGTCGCGGCCAGCCGCGCACTGCGGACCGGCGGGTGATCAGGAGCACCATCGCCTGTGACGCAGCAGTAGGTGCGCACCCCCCTCGACTTGGCCTTGGCCGCCAGGCTCAGCACCCGGTCCGGGGTGGAGCCCTTGCCGGCGATCGTCAGCAGGGCTGGCAGCCGGGTGTCGGCGATGGCGCCGGTCGCGAAGTCGATGGGGTCATGGGTATCCCAGTTGCGCAGGCGGTCGGTGATGGAGATGGCCGCGACCGCATCCTCCTGCGCGGCCCGTTCCGCCATTGCATGGGCCATTGCCGTGGCTGAGGGCAGGGCCTGGTCGGCTCCCGGTACATTCTGTTCGATGACCAGCATGAACTGGCCTGCTCGGAGGGCCTCGCCCAGAGGGTTGGTTTGGCCGAAATCCATGTTGAGTTGCTGAGGCGCTCGGCTCACGGGCTCTCCAGGAGAAAGGGTGGGGGAGGGGAGGCGGCCCCTCTTGCCGAGGGGTGATCTCGTGTCACTATACACCCGGCGCGGCATGCACAAGGGTGGGCGCGGGGTGCAAAGGTTGCCGAGGGTGCGCATGGGCGGTACTGTACGGCCCCATGTGGGTCGCATGGTCTTCCCCATCGGCAATCTCCAGTGTGCAAGGATGGTCCTCGTGTTCCTCGCCAGCTCTCCCTTCTGCCGCGTCTCTTTGTTGGCGGCGCTTGTGGGTTGTCTCAGCCCGGCTCTGGCCGCGCCTCCGCCTGCGCCCCGGGTGGCCATTTTCGTCGGGTTGCCTGGGGATGCGGGGCGATCCGAGCGCTATCTAGCCACGGTGAAGACTCTGCGCGAAGCGCTGATCCGCCATGCTCGCGTGCCTGCTGCGGATGTCGCGGTTCTGTTCGGTGAGGGGAAGCCCTCCCCATACCGCGAGTGCTCAACCCAGACCATTGCTCGTGAGCTTGAGGCTTTGCGCCACAAGTCGCGGGACCGGCGCCCCGTGTGGATCTTCGTTCTGGGCCATGCCAATACGGTGAAGGACAAGGTATTCCTGAACGTGAAGGGCAAGGACATGGAGATTCGCGAGTTTGCCGGCCGGTTGGGCCGACTGCCCCATTACGCTCCCCAGGTGGTGGTGCTGACCACGGCGGCCTCCGGCAACTGCCTGGCCCCGCTGGCCGCCACGAACCGCTGTGTTCTCGTGGCGACCCAGCCCGGCGCCGAGGACAACGAGACCGAGTTTCCCCACATCCTGGCCAACGTTCTCGCGGCGGCGCCGACGCACGACGCCAATGCGGACGGCAAGCTCTCCGTCATAGAGCTGATGGGCGGGGTCCGACGGGGTGTCAAAGCTTGGTATGCCGAGCAGCGATTGATGCCCACCGAGACCCCCCTGGTGGATGCCGACGGCGACGGCAAGCCGGCTACGGCGGGATCCGAAGACGAACGCCGCGCGGAACTCTTCGCGCTCTGGCTGAACACACAATGAGGTCAGTAGATGGAAGAAGCCGCGCGCACTGATGAGCTGCAACTGGTGGAGCGCCTGCTCCAAGCCCACGACATTCTTATGAATGAGGTGGGCAAGATTATCTACGGCCAGAAGGACGCTCTCGAACTGATCCTCATCAGCCTGCTCTGCCGGGGCCACATCCTCTTGCTTGGCCTGCCCGGATTGGGCAAGACGTTGATGGCCAGCACGATATCCCGTGCCCTGGACCTTGAGTTCTGCCGCATCCAGTTCACCCCCGACCTGATGCCGGCGGACATCACCGGGACCGACATCATCGACGAGAATCCCGAAACCGGGCGCCGCACGCGGGAGTTCCTCCCCGGTCCTGTGTTCGCCAACATGATCCTGGCCGACGAGATCAACCGGACGCCGCCCAAGACCCAGGCAGCCCTGCTCCAGGCCATGCAGGAGCATGAGGTCACCGTCGGCCGCAAGACCTACGAGTTGCCGCCCCCGTTCATGGTGATCGCCACCCAGAACCCGATCGAGATGGAGGGAACCTATGTGTTGCCCGAGGCCCAGCTCGACCGCTTCATGTTCTGCGTGAAGATCGCCTACCCCTCGCCCGAGGAGGAGGCCAGCATCGTCAAGGGGACCACGACCAACGCCATCGCCGACATTTCCCAGGTGATGGGCGCGGAGGAACTGCTCCAGCTCCAGCGCATCGTGCGCGGTGTGCCGGTGGCCGACGATGTGGTCGACTACGCCGTGCGCCTAGTAGGGGCATCCCGTCCCGGATTCTCCGACTACACGCCCGAGCATGTGCAGAACTACGCCACTGTCGGCGCCAGTCCGCGTGCTTCGCAGTACCTGATCCTCGGGGCTAAGGCCCGGGCGTTGCTGGCCAACCGCTACCATGTGAACTTCGACGATGTGCGCGCCATGGCCGCCCCCGTGCTGCGGCACCGCATTGTGCTCAATTTCCGCAGCCGCGCCGACCGGATCGACGCCGACGGGCTGGTGGCCGAGATTCTGGACAGCGTTCCCACCGAGTTGAGCTGAGCATGGCCGCCGCCCCCGACCAGCGCGCTGCGACTGCGGTCACCGACCCCGATCTCTTCCTGGCGATGGAAGACCTGGAGTTGGTGGCGCAAGGCGTCGTGGAGGGCGCGTTGCATGGCCTGCACCGCAGTCCCTACATCGGCTTCAGTGCCGAGTTCGACGCCCATCGCGAGTATGAGCCCGGCGACGATCTGCGGTATGTGAACTGGAACCTCTGGGCCCGGACCGACCGGCTGTATATCAAGCAGTTCAAGTCCGATACCAATCTGAATCTGTACCTGCTATTGGACGCCAGCCGCTCCATGCTCTGCACCAATGGACCGTATCCGAAGTGGGCGTACGGGGCGCGAGCAGCGGCGGCCCTGGCCTGGCTTTCCCTGCGGGCGCGGGATTCGGCCGGCGTGTTCCTGCTTTCCGACGGCATCCGCGAGTATGTTCCGCCGCGGGTGCGCCCCGATCAGTTCCGCGAGATCCAGGCCGTGCTGAGCCAGGCTCCCGACGTGGCCGCCGGGACGAACCTCGGGCGCTCTCTGGAGGAAGCCCTGCACCTTTGCCGCCGGCGCGGGATCGTGGTGCTGATCTCCGACCTCTTCGACGAAGACGAGGAGGTCCTGCGGTCCATCGACACGCTTCGCTACTACGGGCATGAGGTTTTGGTCGTGCAAGTTCTCGATCCATGGGAACACGAACTGCCGGATGCCGGGCAGTACGAGTTCCACGACCTCGAGACCGGCGAGACCATCCAGGCCCATGCCCCATCAATCCGCCGCTCGTGCAAGACGGCAGTCGAGGAGTGGCAGAAGGGCATGACCAGGCGGTTCGATGATTCGGGCGTGGATTGGTTGACCTGCACCACGGCCGATCCCTTGGCGGATCTCCTGATCAACTACATTCTACGCCGGGCGGAGATGTGCTGAGTGTTTAGCCTAGTGAACATGGGGATGCTGGCGGGAATGGCGGCTCTGGCCGTGCCTGTCGCGGTGCACCTCCTGCGCAGTCGGAAGTTCCGTCGGGCTGACTTGGGCTCTCTGCGATTCGTGCGCCAGGCGATTCAGGAGACGGCCCGCTGGCAACGCCTGCGCGAGAAGCTCCTGCTGCTGGCCCGCCTGTTGGCGGTGGCGTTGCTGACCCTGCTCTTCGCCCGTCCCTTCCTGCCGCAACGGGCGGATGCGACCAACGCATCGGCAGATACAGTGGTCCTTCTGGACCGTTCCGGCAGTACCCGCGGCCAGGCTCTGGGCAGCCTGGCAGCCAACCGGTTGCTGGCGGAGGCCCGCTCCCTCGCTGCCTCACTCCCCGATTCCTCGAGTCTTACCTTGGCTGAATTCGCGGACACGGTCCAGGAGACCAAGGAGTTCACCGACGAGACGTCTGGCGGCTTGACCGACTACGCGGAGGCCTTGCGCTGGGCGGGTGACCGGCTGCGCCTCTCGCCGGCGCCACGCAAGGAGATTGTCCTGGTGACAGACCTTCAGGCCAGCGGGTTGCCGTCCTCGCCTCTAGCCGATTGGCCTGCTGACGTGCCGGTACGAATCGTAGCCATGCCGCTTCCTGGTAAGCACAATTTCGCTGTGCGTTCGGTCCGTTGCCGTACGCCATTCGCTCAGGACCGGGTGGTGGTGGAGGCGTGGATCGAGCGTTCCGGGGACTTCCCGAGGGGCGGAATGACAGTTACGCTCCAGATCGAGGGAGGCGCGACGTTCCGGGAAACCGTTCCGCCCGGTCGCGAGCGGGTCGAGTTCCGCTGGCAGTTGGGCAAAGAGCGTCTGGTGCGGGGGGAAGTCCGGGTCGATAGCGACGACGCGTGGCCCGAAGACGACGCCCGTCCCTTCGCCTTCTCCGTCCGTGCCCCCTGCCGCACCGTGCTCCTGGATGGGGAGCCGGGCTCCACGCCGTTCGAGAACGAGACCTACTTCCTGGACATGGCTCTGGCGGCGGCTACCGACGAACTGGCCGGGAGCCCCTTCGCGCCCGAAGTGCGGGACGCTCTCGGTTCGCTGCGCGACGTGCGGGTCGTGGCGCTCTGCAATGTTCGCTCCCTGCGCAGCGAAGAGATCGAGCTTCTGCGCGTCTTCCTCGATGCCGGTGGTGGTCTGATCTATTTTCTTGGCGATCGCTGTGAATCCTACCACTACCAGCGGCTGCGCGATGCGGGGCTCTTCCCCGCCACGCTGAAGTCCGGCAAGCTCCCCGTGCCTCGCTTGGTGGCATCGTGGGATGCCAGCCATCCCGCCCTCGCCGCCTTCTCCGAGCGCGACCGGGGCGGCGACCTTTCCCGCGTCGTCTTCCGCCGTGCCTTCGAAGTGAATCCCGCCGAGGATGCGAAAGTCCTGGCCAAGCTGGACGATGGCACGCCGGCCATGCTCTGCGCGGAACTGGGCAAGGGGCGCATTGCCGTCGTCACCAACCCCTGCGACCGCGAATGGACCGATTGGCCGGCCGAACGCATCTTCCTGCCGGTTGTCCACGAGCTGTTCGATTGGCTGGTGCATCGGGACGACGAGGAGAAGCCGGTCCAGATCCGTGCTCGCGGCCTGGCCGAGAAGCGGGAGATCGGCATCCACGGAACCGCGCCTCTGGCCGTGGTCGTGCCAGCCAGTCGCGAGTGCCGCATCGCCACCGTTTCCGAGGCCGAGTTCCGCACGCGTCTGGGCATTGGTCCCGCGCCGGTCACCTCGGCCTTTGACGACGACGAACTCCCGGCCAAGCGCGAACGGCGCGGCGAGTTCTGGAAATGGCTTGCCCTCGGTCTTCTGGGCCTCCTGATCGTGGAGAATCTCCTCGCCGAACGCGCTGCCAGTTGATCGTTCTTGCCACTTGCAGGGAAGGGCGGGATGGCTGGGTGCGCCGGCTTCCAGCCGGCATCTTCTCCCGCTTCCGTTGCGGGGCGCTTGGGGTACGGAGGAACGTCGGCTCGGGCTTTGCATTGGCTGATTGGGGGCGTAGCTTCGCAGATACCCGTGCCATGCCGGAGGAATGAACTGCCATGAAGATGACTCCGAAAGAACGCATCTGCGCCGCGATGCGGAGGGAAGAGGTGGACTATCTCCCGTGTTCCATCTACTTCAACGGCAATCTGACCGTGGCTGGGCGCAGCTGCGCGAGACTGGCGGACCGGACGGAGCTTGCCCTGGCATTGGGCACCGATCCGGTCATCGGGGCCGGGATGCCGGGCGGCATGCACGAGGAGGTGGCGATCCGGACCTGGGAAGAGCAGGTGGCGGGCGAGGAATACCCCATTCTCTGGCAGGCATGGGACACCCCGGTCGGGACCCTTACCCAGGCGGTCCGCAAGGGATTGGCAAGCGCCAACTGGAAGAGAATCCACTGGGGCGACGAATCGGCCAGTTCTCTCTACAAGCCGTTGATCGAGACTTCCGAGGATGTCGAGCGGTTCCGATTCCTCATGCAGCCGTGCACCGAGGAGCGATTCACGGCTTGGCAGAGGTCGTCGGAGCCCACCTTCTCCTATGCCAAGGAGCACGACCTCCCGGTTGTCTGTACCTACGGGCAAGGCTTGGCGGCCCTGATGTTCACGATGGGCGCGGAGCGGGCGGTGTACCTGGCCATGGACGATCCCGCTGGCTTCGAGGATCTCGCAGAGACGATCCACCAGGCCGAAATGCACAAGATCGAGCTGGCTGCGAGAAGCCACGTGAACATCCTCAAACGCTTCGGCGGGTACGAGATGTGCAACTTCTACAACCCGGAGATCTACCAGCGGGTCTGTGTGCCACGACTTCGTAGGGAGATCGAGTTGGCGCACTCCCTCGGCTTGCTCATCTACTACCGGGTCGTGACCGGCATGAAGCCGTTGCTGGAAGCGATCGCTGGGCTCGGCTTCGACTGCATCGAAGGTGGGGAGCCGCACTTGAGCCAGTGTTCGCTGGCCGCGTGGCATACCGCGTTCGGCGGGCAGGCGGCATCGTGGACGGGGGTCAGCACCCCCGTGTTGCTCGGCGGGGGCGATCCCGAGGCCGTTCGCCAGGAGGTGCGTCGCTGCGTCGAGGTGTTTGGGTGCTGCGGTTTCATTCTGGGCGTCACCAACAGCATTCGCCAGCATTTCCCCTGGGAGAACACCGTGGCCATGATCGACGAGTGGAAGCGGGTCCGGTAGGCGCACCGGGTGGCCTGGGCCGGGGTACGCTGGCGGCCTGCCGTCCCCCGCCTGGCGCGGCCCCTGGGCTCTGATCCGTGAG
>JABGQJ010000295.1 GCA_018648945.1 Victivallales bacterium | reverse complement strand
TCAGCTTCATCGTGATCGGCTTCCCGTCCAGATACAGCTGTCCCGGGTCGCGCGGGCAATCGATCTCGTAGACCTTGCTCAGTCCAGGGGAAGGTTGCCATTGGGCGGCCGGAACGACATCCGCCCCATCGATGATCACCTCGTCGTTGCCGAAGGCCCGGATCGCGATGGGCTTGCCGGGGAGCCCGGGGGAGGCGATGCGGGCACATTCGCGATAGTGTCCGGCATGGACGTAGAGCACGTCGCTGGCCTGCAACTGCGAGCACGCGTGAGCAAGCGATAGCCAGGGCTTCTCGGCTGTTCCCGGGTTCGCGTCGCTCGCGCCTGGCGTCTGTTGCGCCACATGTCGCACCGCGCCGCTACAGATGGTGGCACACAACAGGAGGGGAAGAAGGATCGCCCGTTTCGACATGCTACATCTCCTTCAGTGGGATGGCGTTCGCCCTGCACCGGTCCACTGTCCGGAAACAGTATCCCTGGATCGACTGTGGACCTCTGGTCCCGAATGTAGCCGCGCATTGAGGATGTGTCTCTCCATCCCCCAGCGCGCCCCATGGCAAGCTTGGCGTTCCCAGGGGCGACAGATGGGGGTGGGTGGACCCCAGTTCGTCCTACGTCAGTTCTGTTTCTGTCTTGTAGACCACCATTCCCCGCGCTTGGTAGTTGCCTAGCGCGGCGGGGTGGTCGAGGGTGCAGGTGTGGACCCACACGCGGCTGGGACTCCTCATCCACGCCTCCCCGATGGTGCGGGTGAGCAACGCCCCGCCAAAGCCCTTGCCGATGAACGCGGGGGCCAGGCCGAAGTAGACGATCTCCACCTGCTGCTCGCGATCCGCTAGCTCGAAGTAACCCGCTGGAGCCCCATCGTAGTAGGCGACGAAGGTCAAGACGCTCCTGTCTTCCACATAGGCTTGCCATTGCTCATCGGTCCAGCACAGTCGGTCGTGCCATTCCCAATCCGCCCCGACGAGTCGGTAGAGGAAGCGGTTGAACCGCCACTGCCGGACCGTCGCTTCCAGTACCCGGAAACGGGGGTCCGCACAGACCTTGGGGCGGAGCTGCGCCCGATCTGTCATCTGCAGGTAGGTGGTGGTGACTGTGGTCATTCGTCCTTGGGTGCTTCTGGTGGGAGGAGGGGACCGTCGGCTACCTTTGCCTGTGGGTGAGTGCGTAGCCCTCTGTCTGCTGGCGAACCACTTTGCTTGGGTCTTGCTGTTCCCGTCATCGCGATGAGCTCTCTGCTCAGCACACGGTGGAAGAAGAGAGCTGAAAATACGGGGAGCAGGACGGCGACCAGGAGGCGAAGCTGTGGTCCTGGCTCAGTGGGTACACCCCAGAGGGGGCTAAGTAGTCTGGAAATGCAGATGTGGACAGCGAAGGCGAGAAGGCCCGTGAGGTCGCGGATCGACCTGGCCCCAAAGTGCCGGAGGTTCTGCCATGCGATGGCAACAAGGATGCCGCCAATGGCGAGGAACAAAGCCGCCATGTAAAACAACCCGAGATCACGTTCCAGTATGCCTCTGAGTACTGACTCCAGCCCAATGTAGACCCAGAACAGCCCGAAGAGCCCGAAGGGTACGGCCACAGCCTGTGCCGCCAGTCTGGTAACCTCGGCCCTGTTCACATCGTTCTCCCCATATCGCATTTGTCTGCACACGAATCACAACTGGCAGTGCTACCATCCACCAGAATGACTGTACTGCGGGATCGTGCGAGCGGCAAGCGAGCTGTCGCTGCGTCCAGCATTGGCGATGGTTCGGGGGGCGGCCGAGTGTGGCCCGAGATGGCACGTCGGTGTCGCCCATCGTGGCGACAGCCCTTGACTGGGAGGGGACGTCACACTCCTGTATCCCTGTAGCTTCCGTGTTGAGTGCCCCTGCTGGAGTTGCAGCATGAGAACATGGCTCTTCTGGGATACGTGGCATCTTGAGCATCAGGACAATGTGGAGCTGTGCCAGGGAAGACCCGAGTGGATTCCCGAAGCCACCTACGAGGATCCGGGCTTCGACTACCTTGGCTGTTGGCCGCAGGTGTATCGCGACGAGGCGTCCGGCAGGTGGCAGATGCTCTACATCATCAGTGGCTTCCCGCTATCCGTCATGGGGGCGGAAAGTGACGATGGCATTTGCTGGCAGCCCATGGACCGGCCGGACATCCAGCCCCCCGGCGGGAAGCTGGCGCCGAACCACCTCTTCACGGTTCCCTCGGCCAACGGCGGACCATTCTACTTCGACCCGGTTGCTGCCGACGGCAAGCCCTTCAAGTTCTGTTGCGTACAACGTGGTGGGCCGGTGGTGGAGCGTGCGAAGCACAACCCGAACAGCTACTTCCACGAGATTGTGACCGGCGAAGGCGTTAAGCCATGGCTGGCCGATAATCTCGTCGTGGTCTCGGCTGACGGTCTGCACTGGGAGATCGACGAGGGTGCGACCTGGAGCATGCCAAGCTGGCACCCGGACCCGCCCTGCTGCTGCTTCTACAATCCGGTCAGCGGCAAGCACGTGATGATGACGCGTCCCGGTTGGGGAGACCGTCGCATCGCCATGGTCGATAGCGACGACGCCCGCACGTGGGGCAACCTGCGACTGGTCATGCAGCCCGATCCCACGGACCCCATCGGCACCCAGTTCTATGGCATGCCCGTGCATCGCTACGAAGACACGTTCGTCGGTTTCCTGTGGATGGCGCACTTCGACAATTCGCAGCGGCTGGCCCGCTTCAACCAGCTGTATGGCGACATCGACTGCCAACTTGCCTACAGTCTCGATGGCGAGCACTGGCAACGCGGGATCCGCGAACCATTCATTCCCACCAATCCCCTTGGGCAACCAGGCGCTGGCGTCGTCTACCCTGTGAGTCTGGTGGAGCGCGACGACGAGCTGATCATCTACTCCGCTGCCACCCCGGACCTGCACCACCAGCACACCACCTCCCAGTTCGTCCGCAAAGGCGAGATGCCGCCCAGCGCGATCATTGCTCACCGCCTGCGCCGAGACGGCTTCACCTACCTGCGATCAAAGGGCAATTTCGCCCGCTTCCTGACTAAGCCGATGGTCTTCCTGGAGCCGGAATTGAGGGTGAATGCCCAGGCACCCCACGGGGAGCTCGCCTTCCAGTTGACCGATCTGCTCAGCAAACCGCTCGCTGGCTTTACGTTCGCCGACTGCGTACCGTTCGTCTCCGATGATCAGACCGACCAGCCGGTGCGCTGGCGACAGAGGAGTCTCGGCGAAGTGGCCAACCAAGTCGTGCGCCTGGAAGTCGAGTTCCGCAATGCCCATATCCATGCATTCCGCGGCAACTTCCACTTTGCCGACGCGCTCGACGTGGCGCTGGTGGATGACGGCAGACCGATCGATGCCGCCTTCCTTGATCACTGAACGCACGAGGATTGGGTTTGACAGCCGGAAGTGGGACAATGAGAACCTTGTTGCCGACCACAAGCAGAGCGATAGTCCTGGCGATAGCCGGTATCTGGGCGAATGCGTCAAGTGCCCCGCTAGGGAAAGGAGAAGGTGCAGTGAGTAGCGACGGACATGGCCGGCAGCAGCCGCTCTGTAGGGAATCGACCACGGTCCATTCCTGGGACAACCGAGACCTGATTTCGGATGCCCCAGCCCTAGCCAGACTTGCGGACGGTACGCTCCTTTGCAGCGTGGAGCTCTGGAGTCGTGACTCCTATCGGGGAGCAGACAAGCTGGCGGCCAAGCTCTACGGAAACGACCGGTGTCTGATCTTCGCCAGTTCGGACAACGGCGCGACCTGGGCCGAGCGCAGCCGCATCCCGTTTGCCACTGGCAAGTTCCTACAGCACACCAGCGGCCTGTTATTCATCGGCGCGGGCACGGGTTGGCAGGGGCTCTACATTGTCCGCAGCAAGGACGGAGGAAAGGCTTGGAGCGACGCCGTGACACTGCGCGGGGGCAAGGTGTACGCGGCGGCCACTGGTTGGACGATCCGGGACAACACTCTCTACTGGGCGGCCGACGACATGCACCCATCGCCCAGAAAGCGCGCGGTGTTTGCCTTCGCCTGCGATCTGGCGCGCGACCCACTGGACCCGACCTCGTGGCGTTTCTCCAACGAGGAGCGGCATCCCGGTCTCCCCCAGTCCCTGGGCAGGGGCGGTCACAATGGCGGCAAGTGGCTGGAGCCAAACGTGGTGGACGTCAGCGGCAAGCTCCTGGTCATTGTCCGGGTCCGGGCTTCCCAGGCGAAAGTGGATGGCGTCGTGCCCGGGATTGGCGCCATCTGTGACTTGGCAGCCCGCGATGGGGAACTGAAGCTCACATTCTCGCACTACTACCCGATCCCTGGGGCTCAGAACCAGTTCCACATTGTCAGCGACCGGGCCAACGGTCTATTCTGGATGACCTCCAACCAAGTCACCGGCACGGCCCAGGGCTGCCACGGCGGCTGGGGCAAGGAGCGGCGCTTTCTGATGCTGCATTACAGCCGGGACGCCCAGAACTGGTTTCCCGCCGGGGTCCTGGCCATGTGGCCGAAGGAGGCGCAGGCGTACAACTACTGCACGCCGCTGATCGATGGCAAGGACCTCCTCTTCGTCTCCCGAACGGCGGAGAGCGCCGCGAACCAGCACGACAACGACAAGATCACCTTCCACCGACTGCCAGACTTCCGCCGGACGGCGGTCAACTTGGCTCCCAATCCCTGAGGAGACACGCTGATTGGGCGTTGGTGGGTGTCGGAGACGAGAGCACGCTGAAGCGTGGACTACATACGGGGAAGGGGTAGCTCGATCTGGGCGATGGCTGGGGCCTGCTGAGTGGGGTCTTCGTGGAGGGTGAAGAGGAGGAGAGCGCTGTCGGGGTCGTACTCGAAGTCGGCGGGTTCGCCGTTGACTGACAGGGCCTGGGGAGCGGCGCTGAGGTGGAGTTGGCAGGTGAAGGAGCGGTTCTCGGGCATGCCTTCGTAGGCCCCTGTGCGCGGGGAGATGGTGAGCTCGACGGCGTCTTCGGTGAGTCTGCAGGTGATCTGGGTTACAGCCACGGCACCGTCGAGATGGGCGAGGGTGTCGCCGTCGTCTTCGTAGAGGGTGAACTGGGTGTCGCCGCCGGGGAAGATCTCCAGCGTGAGCGTGTCTACCGGGCGATGGCCGACGTGGAGCATGGGGGGCCATTGGGGGATGATCGCGCCCGCCTTGACGAAGAGCGGCCCGCCGCGATCCTCGGGGTACTCGTTCGGCACCCAGCATGGACCGGCGTGCTCGGCGCCGGTCCAGTAGTCGATCCACGTTCCGGCGGGCAGGTAGACGCGGTCGGTGAAGGCGGCGGTGAGGAAGAAGTCGCCGAACAGGTATTGCCGCGCCAGGTTGGCGCACTCGGGATCGTCGGGGTAGGCGAGGGGCATGGCGCGGGCGATGGGCAGACCGGTGCGGTTGGCCACGTGCGCGGCGGAGTAGATGTAGGGGAGCAGGCGGTAGCGGAACTGGGCGTAGAAGGTGAACATCGCCAGCAGTTTCTCACCGAGGAACCACGGCTGGTTGTACATGTGCCAGGAGAGCACCTGCGACCAGGGCTGGAGGAAGCCGAAGTGCATGCCTTCGGCGCTCCAGACCTCCATGTCGCAATTGGCGTTCGAGTGGCCGCTGAGGCCGTGGTTCAGAATGCTGGCCAGGGGGCCCTCGTTGCCGCCGGTATCGCCCGCCCAGGTGGCGGCGAACTGCTGGATGCCCGCATAGCCACCGGCCGTGTAGACCATGGAGCGCCGGCCGGTGTGTTCGCGGAAGCCCAGGCTCATCTGCTTGTTCATGAGCACGGGGTAGAGGTTGTGCATCTCCTCGTCGTCCATGCCGTTGCGCCACTTGCGGTCGGGATGGAAGTTGACTTGGTTTGCGCCATCCATCTTGAAGGCGCTGGCCCCATCGTCGACGAACCGCTTGAGGTGGTCGAACCAGGGCACGCCGGGCTTGGTGATCTTGTCGGTGTAGGTAGGGATGAAATGGGGGTCCTGGAAGGTGTCGTCATCGCCGCGTCCGCTGGCCCAGGGCTTGGTGGGAGGCCAGTCGTTGCCTAGCAGGCGCTCCTCGTGCTCGCTCACGTCGTAGTCGCAGCAGAGCCAGAGACTGAGTTTGAAGCCCATGTTCTTCATGCCCGCGGTGAAGGTGGCATGGTCGTTGCCCTTGAGCCAGAAGGGGATGTGGAACCGCTCCTTGCTCCAGTCCTTGTCCACGGTGAAGTCGTAGTGGTGCTCCATCCAGTCGGGCTCGAGGCCAATGGTGTCGCAGGGGATCTCGTGGCGGCGGAACTCGTAGGCCTCGTAGAGCACGTCCCGGGCCCGGACCCCGCGCTCGTCGCAGACGAAGGTCAGGCCATAGCCCGAGAGCGGCAGCAACTGGGGTCGGCCACTGAGCTGGGTGTAGCGATCCAGCAGGATCGGTAGACTGTCCCCTGCGATCAGGTAGTAGTCCAGCCCGCCCTGTGGCGCGGAGTAGACCAACCGGTCGGGATCAGTGGCCCCGGCATCGTAGTGGTGGAACCAGGTGGTGTTGAGGAAGATTGCCCAGCCACCCGTGCTCATCAGGAAGGGGATTGGCACGTAGCTGTCCACGTTGCAGATGAGCATGCGGTTGGCGTGGCCCCGCTTGTTCAGGTAGTCCCGCGTCTCATCCCCCTGGCCATAGAGTCGTTCGTCCTCGCCCAAGGCGAATTCCGCCCGGAAGCCGTCCGCCCATTTGGAGGTGGGTGCCGCTGCCTCGGAGAGGAGCGTCTTGCCTTTGCTGTCGGTGAAAGTCATGCACCCGTCGTGCAAGCGGATTGCCAGCCGGGCCGAGCCCGTATCGAACTGGACCGCCCCGTCCTTCTCCTCAACCAAGTAGGGCACTTCCGGCCAGTCGGTACGCAGCACGCTGTAGCGGTTCAGCGCGCCCTCGTGGATGTCGCCATCATCGGCCACGCGGATGCGGAAGATCGAATCGGTCACCACGTCCACGCGGATGGTGGTGCCCTTCTGGGTCTGAATGTCACGGGAGAGCACTTGTGGCATGAGAGGACCCTCTAGTCTGGCTTCTTGGCGCACCAGCGGATGGCGTTGAGGAGGAGGCGGGCTTCGTGCCCCTTTGCGGGGGCTTCTTCGGCCTGGGAGTCCGTGCCGATGAGGAGACCGCAGGCCACGTAGCGCCCCTTGCCCACGGTGCCGACGACGACCACGGGCTGATTGGTCTTCTCGGATACCGCGATGGCTTTGCCTGCTGGGCCGGGCGCGAGCTGGACATGGTCGGTGAAGACCTGGCTTAGGGCCTTGTCGTCCGGTAGATCGTAGGCGAGGGGGTGCTTGGGGTCGGCGATGCGCCAGTTCTCGTCCTTCGGGTGCTGTTTGCCTCCGGCGCAGACGGCGGTGAGGAGCTTGGGCATGTCGCGGTAGCCGACCGCATCGTGGGTGGCGATGAGACCGCCTCCTCGATTCACGAAGGCCTCGAGTTCGGCGATGACTTTGGCCGGTGGTGGGGTGCTGCGCATTTGGGGGAGGATGATGACCTGGCATTTGTCTGCGAGCAGACGACCGGTGGCGATTGGCACGGCATCGATGCCCTTCGCTTTGCGCAAGGTCTGGAGAATGCCGTCCGAACCATAGCCGCTGACGACGACGCCTACCCGGATGCCGGTTCGCTTGAACGATGTCTTGCCCGGCACCGGGCGTTCCTCGACCGAGAGGGGCTTGGTGCTCATGATGCGGACGGCGACATCGGGGGGCGTCTCCTTCTGAACGGTGATCTTGCCTTCGCACCCTCGTCTGCCTTCCACCTGGTCCTGTGGGCGCGTGCCCTGGTACTTGACGATCAGCCAGTAGCGTTTGGCCGGATCGTGCTTGTCTAGAATCAGCCGGTAGACATTCCCCTTGCTGCGCCAACCGGTGCTGCCCCGATGCTCGTCCACGACCAACTCGGTCGGGGGCGCATCCTTGGCCTTACCGGAACTGGCGATGGCGGCCCGCAGGCTGATGCCCCCGTTCCAGCCACCCGTGTACTGGAAAGTCACGAGGAAGGCGCCGGGGCTCTGAACCCAGCGGGTGATGTCGATGGTCTCTTCCCGGGTCTTGTCCTCCCGGAAATCTTCCAGCTTCCACTCGGCTACCTGGATGCTGCGACCGTAGGCCTCTGGCTGACGCACGCCGAATTGCCCCAAGGTGGCACACACTGCCGCGACCGTGTTGGCCGTAGCTTCCACGCCATCGCGGAAGCGACCCGTGCCCGCGGCCTTGCCCACGGCGCGCTCCCAGTCCTCCAAGGCGGCCATGTTCTCCATTCCGGCAAGGACAAACTGGTTCAGATGCTTCTGCAACGCGATGCGCTGCTCCATACCGATAATTGGGTTCTCGGAGAGGAGTGCAGCCGTGTCCGCAAGAGCCACAAGCATGCGGTAGTAAGTCTCTAGCGCCCGGGATTCCGCGACCATGCCGGCCGTGCCCATCAGCTGCGCCAGCCGGACGGCCTCCTGGGCCTGCGTGTGATTGTGCAGCAAGTGCTGGCGGTCGGGGATGTAGCGGAACATGCCGTCGCCGTAGGGGACTGGGGCGCGGCTCTTGAGCAAGGCGGCGATGCTGCGGGGTCGGCGGAAGTGGCGTTCTACGCCACGCGCGCCGTAGAAGTCCCAGCCGATCGCGCCGGTGATCATGGCCCAATCCGCGACCCGTTCCGGCTGCTTCAGACGATTCTGGGTGGCCCAGGCGATGGCGAACTCACGTTCGTCGCGCCCATTCGCGTTCCAACTCCACTCGGCGGCGGCAGTGACGTTGAAGTCGTACAGCAGATTGTCCGGCACCACGTAGCCGATCAGACACCGCAGCTTCTTTCCGTGGAACTCGGTC
>JABGQJ010000294.1 GCA_018648945.1 Victivallales bacterium | reverse complement strand
AGCGATCACGTGCTTGCGGCCCTGCGGAGCCAAGGTCATCCACTGGCAGTCGGCGCCATCCAGGTAGCCGGTGAGTTGGTCATGTCCGGCTTCGGAGGTGGTGGGAGCGTTGTTGCCGAGGTAGTCGCGAATCCAGGCGAACGTCTCGCCCCAATGCTTCCGGGTCTCAAGGCCAGAGTGGAAGTTGCCGTCCCAGTCCCACCAGTCCATGCAGCCCACAGAGGTGAAGACATCCAGGAAGGAATGGGTGGGGGCCACGCCATCCTTGACCAGCCGGAAGTTGCGCTTCACAAAGGGCTGGATGCGGTCGGGCCGCCACTTGTAGGAATACGCCTCCCGTCCCCTGTTGTGCCAGGCGGGGTTGGGAGCGCCCGCGCGGTTGAAGTAGATGTCCTCGTAGCTGTAGTTCTCGGCGTCGGGGTAGAAATCGATGTAGTTGTCGTGCAGCCCCCAGGGAATGTCTTGCTGGCGGCAAATCTTGCCCACTTCCTGCAACTCCTCGACCGTGCCGTAGGCGGGATTCGGGGGCCAGATATCGGGCAACTGGTAGTCATAGCCCCAGCGCTGCCAGTTGTGGACGGTGAGAATGGAGTCGGTCAACCCATAGCGAACGGCCTCCTTCATGCGGTCGCGGATTTGCCCATACTTGCCGCCCCAAATATCGAAGCAGAAGCGTCCCGAGAGCCGCTTCACGCCCGCGGACGCCCGCTTGTCGTATAGGGGGCGGTAGGCGATGGCCGCGTTCATGCCGCCCTTGGCGGGGACGAAGGTCAAGGTACTGTCCATGCGGGTGTAGAGGGCTTGGACATTGGCCGTGGGGTCCACCTGCAAGGAGGCGGGCGGGGTGTCGGAGGCCATCAGGACAGCCAATCCCTTCGGGGTCTCGAAAGCCACATGGCTGGCGGCCAGACTGTGCCCGCCGAAGCTGCTGCGAAACGCCTGCGGGCGGTCGATCACGTACCCATGGCCCCAATACACGCGGCGCGCAGGCTGGTCCCAGGCGTTGGGACCAAGCAGGGAGATTCGACGATCGGCAGCCACCTCGACCCGCAAGCCGGCGGCCTCGGCACGTACCGTCACCGTCAGTTCCGCATCGCCCAGGTTGCCGGTGAGCAGATGGCGGTAGCGCATGCCCCCCCAGATGGCTTTGCTGTCGATCTTCCGGCAGGAGAACACCGCCGGGGGAGCCCCGACCGCCACACCCTCGATCTCCACTTTCAGCCCTGCGAAACCGGTCGTTTCCTTGCCGTCCGAGAAGAGGAACCAGCCATCCAGCAATCCCATCTTGCCGGGAATCACGGCGGCGGCGTGGGGGCTCTTCTTCGCCGTCTTGAGGAGGAACGTCTGGCGCTTGTCGGCCTTGATCTCTCCCCGGGCGACCCGCTCGACCAACTGCTTCGCCTTGCCATCCATTCCTTGCGGTGCCGCGTCCATGGCGTCCTGCGCCGTTCCCGCCACCAGCAGAGGCTTGGCCCAGTAGCAGCTATCGCAACTGGTGTTGCGTTCCGGGCCCGGGTGGCTCTCCAGGCGCACAGTCACAGTCTTGCCCGCAAAGGAGGAGAGGTCGACCTCGGCATCCTCCCACACTTTGGCGGCCGAGAAGCGTTCGAAAAGCGGCTTCTCAGGAGCAACCGTCTCGAAGACAGAGACGCGGTAGGAAACCCCATCGCTGCCCGGTTCGGCTTCCGTGTGATCGCGAATCGCGGTGGCAAAGTGAATCCGGATGGGCTGGTTTGCGGGCAGTTGCACCCGGTAGTCAGCCCACACACTGCCCCCGCCACCAATCCAGGGCGGATGCATGTTGATGGAGGCCCGAGTGTCGCCCCGGACGACGGTGAGTTTGCCCACGCTCGCCCGGCTGACCGCGTCGCTTCCCTGCCAGCGGATCGGCTTGCTCACCGGCTCGCCGTCGTAGTACTTCCAGCCCACCTGGAAGTCCCGTTCGCTCCACAGCGCCAGGGCCCCATCGGCAGCTAGCCGCAGTACGGGCAGCTCCTTGGGTGCAGCATCGGGAATGGCCTTCGGTAAAGCCTTCTTGACCCGGAAGATGCGCACCGCATGGACCGTCTTGCCCTTGCCAAGGGCCGCATAGACGTGGACCGGATACAGCGCCGCGTAGACGGGACGGCCGGAGATGATCTGGAAGACTAACTCCTGTTTGGCACCAACCGCCACACGGAATGGCTTTTCGTTCGCGCCAACCACCCGCCAGGCATCCACCAAGTCCCGGACTACCAGCGTCCCCGCCAGCTCGCCCTCGCTCAGGTTTTCCAGCTCCACCGTCACCGTCGTCGGCTGGTCCGGCTCTGCCACATCCGGGATTTCGTGAATAAGCACCCGCAGGCCATGGGCCTTCGCTTCATGGCCGCTCCACGCCTGGACATGAATTCCGAGGAAGACGGCACAGGAGAAGACAAGAAGAGGCAGGCGGTTCCACATGGCGGCAGTTCTCCGTTCGTTTAGGCGCGTACAGCCGAAGCGTCACGATAGACAGGAGCGCCGCAAAGTCAATGGCAACCGGGATGGTCGAGCAGAACGCCTATCTCTTCCCCCGGGCGGACAGGGCGGCCTCAAGCTTGGGGGATAGACGCTGGTTGGAGAACAGGCCGGCACCGGCAAAGCCGAGCTTGCGGACCAGATCAAGCTGGTCGTTGATCCGTTCGGGGGTGACGGGCACGACCTTTCCCCCCTCGCGCTTGTAGATTGACAGCAGGGGCACGATCTGCGACTTGGGAATCCCCTCGGCCTGCCAGGCAAGCACGGCACGCAGCTCTTTGACGCTAGCGTAGTAGTCCATGGGATAGGCCACATCCATGTAGCCACGCTTGAGCCAGGTCTTCCATTCCTGGAACACCGTGTTCACGTGGATCGCCTTGGGCGTGGTCGCAGCCCCGAGGAGCAGCTTGGGCTTGCGCTTCCGCATCGTCTCCCGGACCATTTTCACGACCTCGGTCACCTGGTCGGAGCGATACTGGATCCAGGCGGCATTGAGCGCCGCCAGTTTCTTGGAGCCGGGCTCGTCGCCGCGCTTGGCGAGGAGCCAGCTCACCGTGTTCCCGAGCAACTCGTCACCGACCTCACCTTCGTATTTGATCAGCATCTGGAAGTTGAAGACCACACAGCGTCCCTTCCCGTACGTGTTCAGCACCACGGCCGGGTGCCCGGAGGCAAAACTGGCCAGGATTTCGGCGGTGTCGGGGACGATCTCGGTCAGGGCATTGGCCGAGCTGGTCAGCGTGCCGCCCGTCACCCCAGCAGTGATGGGGTGCGCCGCCTTCACGGCGAGGGTGCGTTCCAGCACACCGGTCCACTGGCTGCCGCTCTTCATGCCCAGCACGGGTCCCAAGGTGGCGGAACGGGTCTTCATGGCGGTGGTCGGGGCGTCCAGGAAGATCACATTGCCGCCGCCCTTCACGTAGGCATCCAGCTTCCCGATCACGTCCTGCGAGATGTCGTAGTAGGACGAGATCAGGATCGTGCCATTGGCTGGTGCCTGCGCGAAGATGTCCGCCTTCTGGGGGACGATCTTGAACGGAATGTTGATCCGATTCATCAGGGCAAGCAGACTGGACAGGTTCCAGTCCTTCCCAGCCCAGCTGTCGGGATTCAGGCAGTAGACGATGTTCGTGCTGAAGGCTTCCGGGTGCTCGTACAGATCCTGCGGATCGACCCCGGTCTTCCCCTTGAATGCCTGGCGGGCCAAGGGCGTGTAGCCCATGTGGGTGCCAAGGTAGCGGATGTAGTCGAGCATCAGCCCGTCGATGTCGTAGAGCAACAAGTCCTCGACCAAGTGGTTCAGATACTCCCGCACCTCGGGGTTCGCCGGATCAAAGGAGAGCGTGCGCCCCCGCTCCCCGCGCGTATTGAGAGAGAACCAATCCAGATGGGGCAGCGTGCCACCGGCAGACTGCTTCACGTAGGGCTCGCCACCCGCCACCAGGAAGGGGAAGAAGGGGATGACCTTCATCTTGCGGCGATGGGCCTCGCGGATCAGCACAGCGAGGGGATCGATCTTCAGTCGGTCCTGGGCGACGCCCTTGGGGAACGCGGCGTGGGTGGTCTTGAAGTAGTAGTTCCCATGACCATAGGCGGCGGGGTACAGCTCGTTGACGCCCGCCTTCTGGAGGCGGTCCAGATACGACACGATCTCCGCCTCACTGAGCTCCCACCAGAAAGACCTGGCGTACTCCGACCTCGGCCCCGTGGAGGCCAGGAAGAGCCCCCGGGTACTGGGGGTCTGGGCAAGGGCCGTGCCCGGCAGCACGGCAGTCAGGGCCAGCATGGCACCAATGATCAGTTTCTTCTTCATGGTCTGGGGACCTGTGGTAGTTGAGGAATTGTATGACGATAAGGTAATATCCCCTTCCCCCCCCGGAAAGCGAAGCCCTAGCCCGGATTCTGCGCGATCAGGAACTGCCTCCCCGCCTCGCTTGCGCTGGCGGACCATGTCGGGTAGTCTTGGGCACGATGCCATCACGTTCTGAACGCGCCAAGCCATGCGGGGGTGACGCCATGCGGAGACGACTCCTGAGCTCGCTGTTCCTGGCCCTTGCCACGGTCACTGCTCACGCCGAGCCACTCGCGTGGGTTCGGCTGAGCAATCTCAGAGAGCAGCAGTACGAGAACACACCGTACCATTGGCTCGGCGATGGGCCACTGCACTTGGTGGCGGATGTGCCGCCAGCTGCAGGCTACGCGCTGGACCTGCTGTGGGGGTCGAAGAACGACCAGCGGGGAGCTGTGGTCGTCGTGGAGGGCAACGCCCAGACCATGCAGGCCGGAGGGTACAACGGCTTCCGCTGGCAGCGGATCACCTTGCCCGCCAGCGGCAAGGGGAAGCGGTACGAACTTGTCTTCCAAGGCAGTGCACCCAAGGCCGCATTTCTGGCAGCGGTGCGGGTGGTCAAGGCTGAGACCCCACTCGACGAGCCGCTCCCCGAAGCTCGGGCCCATCGCATTCGGATCACCGCAGCGCCACCCCACGACCTGGACCTCTGGACGGAACAGCTGCAGGAACCGCAACTCGACTCCTGGCAACGAGCGGCGATCCACGGACGCCAGGCCAACGAAGCGCTCAAGCGCTGCCGGAAGTATGTCGCTGGCTGGCTGGCCCACGCCGACCCGAAAACGGGGCTGATCCCAGAGAATCTGGGCCGCGGGAAGCATGTCTGGAATGGGCGCAACTCAGCAGCGGACAACTATGCGTTCATGGTCCTCACCTGCGCGTTGACGGACCGGGCGCTCTTCGCTGGCGGCATGCTGGACATGTTGCGGACGGAGACGAAGCTCACCAGCCGCATGGGCGCGCTGCCGGACCACTACAACTTCCAGAAGCAGGGCTACCACTACGCCGAGCCCGACATCAAGCGCATGATCTTCGACGGCTCCGAGTATGTGAAAGACGGGCTCATGCCGATCACCGAGTGGCTGGGGCACACGCCCTGGAGCGACCGCATGATCGGTATCGTCGACAGCATTCTCGAACACGCGCCCTTCGACACGCCTGGCGGGAAGATCCCGTCGAACGATGTGGAGGTGAACGGCGAGATGATGCAGTTGCTCAGCCGCCTGCGCTTCATGACTGGGAACAGGACGTACCTCGATATGGCCTGCCGGATCGCCGACTACTACCTGCTCGGGGACCACCATCCCACGCGGAATGCCAGCCAACTGAAGCTCCGCGACCACGGCTGCGAACTGATCTCAGGGCTGACCGAGGTCTATGCCGCCTGTCACGCGCTCCGGAAGGACAAGGCCGCAGCCTACCGCGAGCCGATCCAGGCGCTGCTCGACCGCATTCTGGAGGTGGGAGTCAACGAGCACGGCCTGATGTACGATGCGGTGAACCCAGTCACCGGGCAGGTCACAAGGAAGAACATCGGCGACAACTGGGGCTACAACTACAACGGCTTCTACACGGTCTACCGCCTGGATGGCGTGGAGCGCTATCGTCAGGCCACGCGACGGGCTCTGGGCAGTCTCAAGCCGCATTACTGGAAGTTCGCCTGGCAGGGCTGGGGTTCGGATGGCATTGCCGACTCCGTGGAAGGGGCAATCAACCTCTTCAATCGGGAGCCCGATATCTTGGGCGTGCCCGAGTGGATCGATGCGAACACCAGCCGCATGCTCCTCCTCCAGAGGCCGGATGGGGTGATCGAGGGCTGGCACGGCGATGGCAACTATGCCCGAACCGCGATCCTCTGGGTGCTCTGGAAGCAACAGGGGGTGACCGTTCAGCCCTGGCGCGAGGATGTCAGACTGGGGGCAGTACGCCAAGGCAACGACCTGCACCTGGTCGTGAGCGCCGACAAGCCATGGCAGGGCCAACTGGTCCTCGATCAGCCGCGCCACAAGACAATCATGCGCATGCCCCTCGACTACCCGCGCATCAACCAGTTCCCCGAGTGGTTCGCCGCGGCGAAGGGTGAGCGTTGGACCGTCAGCACGGACGGCACGCCTCGGCCCCACACTGGCGAAGCACTCACCAAGGGCCTCCCGGTCACGCTGACTGCCGGCCAAACCATGCGGATTGCCGTGACCAGGATGGATTGACCCGTCCCACTCCACAGATTCCTGGCGAACGACTCGCCGGGAACTACAGTTGGCTACGGTAACCAAGATAGACGGCTGGACATCCAGCCAAGAGCAAGAACGGAGATCCAGTGATGACCCAACGTGCCTGTCTGTTTGCGGCGATGGTCGGGGTGATGACGATGGCAGCGGATGCCGTTGGTCCGGCAAAGGGGAACCAGGACATGATGTTTCACGGTACAAAGGTGAACAAGGTTCTGTTCCTGGGCAACAGCATCACTAGGCATGGGCCGAGTGCGAAGATTGGCTGGCTGGGCAACTGGGGGATGGCGGCCAGTGCGAAGGACAGGGACTTCGTCCACCTCATCCTGCAGGCGTTTGCGAAGGCCGCCGGGAAGCAGCCCGAATCCATCATCACCAACATCTCCACCTTCGAGCGTAAGTACGAGACCTACGATCTCGATGCCGGGCTCAAGAAGGAGTTCGCGTTCAAGGCAGATCTGGTCATCATCGCCATCGGCGAGAATGTACCCAACCCCGCCACGGCGGAGGCCAAGGCCGCCCTCCAGACAGGCGTCGACAAGCTCTTCGGGAAGCTCAAGGAAAACGGCAACCCGATCATTGTCGTGCGCAGTAGTTTCTGGGCGAACGCCGCCAAGGACGCAATTCTGGAGAAGGCGTGCGCCAAGGTGGGCGGCATCTTCGTTGATAACCGCGCCCTCGGGAAGGACGAGAAGAACTACGCCCGCTCGGAGCGCGACTTCGCGCACAAGGGTGTGGCCGCCCATCCCGGCGACCAAGGCATGAAGGCCATCGCCGACAGCATCCTGAAGGCGCTGAGCAAGTAGTCGGAGCGGCGCCTCACTTGGCCTTGGCCGCAAGCCATTCGAGTGCTCCAGACGTGCCCTGCCACGCCGCCATGCCCCCATCCACGTAGAGCACGGCCTCGTTCTCGTCCCCGAACCCGCAATATTCCGGCATGGTCCGCGGCATCTTCTTACGGCCCAAAAGCAGAGCAGGTATGTGGGGGTTGACCTCGATAGCCATCTTGAGTGCCTTCTGGGTTGCCGATGAGTCGCCCAGTCGCCGGAAGTCGAGCAGCGCTCGGGAATACGCCCAAACTGCCATGCAGTCGTCTTGATAGAGCCCGAACAGGCGCTCCGCATCCTGGTCGCAGCCAAGCTCGATGAGGGCTGGCATCAGCGCGTAGCGGATCCCCTGGTTGTCGTTGGGATTGAGCCGCAGCATGTCCCAGTAGTGCGCCACGGATTCTTCGCGCGCCCCAAGCGACCAGAGGCGCTGGGCGACGCCCTCCCGGGCTCGCATGTAAGGCCGTGTCTCCAGAAGTCCCCAAAAATGCCCAACATCCGCCGTGAAGGCCTCTTCACCCAACGCGCGTTCTCCCGCTGCGACTCCCTTCCGGTAGAGGTCGAGAGCGGCCTCAGGACGGCTGGCCTCTTCGGCTTCCGCGAGCAGATTGTAGGCATCGGCACAATCGGGGGAGACGGCGAGGGCTTCCCAGGCCAGCTTCATGGCTTTCTGTTGAGTTGGGGCTTCGAACGCATCGTACATGATCATCTGGGCCTGTCTCACAGCGCTCGTCCCGCCCATCTCGAAGCCGCCCAGTTCGGAATCATCCAGGATGTCTTCGACGGGACCCTCCATGAATGGCATCATCGGCTGAGGGTCGGACGGCAGCGCTTCCGTGCGCTCCGCCGCTGCCTTGGCCTTGGCCTTCTTCTTGTTCTGAGCTCTCTTCTTTCGTCCGTCGGGTTTGTGCCGGTTCATGGGAAGCTCCAGATGCGTCTCTACGCGGCTCACTGCGGTTTCGGAAATCTGCCGTATCAGCCCAGCCGACGCGGCCTACTCCCGCCCCATTTCGGCTGAACGGAATCGGGTGCCCCGAGACAGAGGAGTATTCTAGCGGCAATCCACCACATCCCCAATAGCGGGGCTGGATTCTTCCGGTCGTTCCTGTCGGCAACGTTCCAGACATCCCGCCATCGCCGCAATTTCCGCTTGCCTTTTCCCGGTTGCCGACCATGTTGGGCCAGTCGTTCCCCAATGCCCCCATCTTCCCAGCCAACGAGAGGTTTGATCATGAAGGTTGCTCTTTGCGGTCTTGGCCCCATGGGCCGGAGTCACACCCAGCTGCTCACCCAACATGGCGATGACATCGAACTGGTGGCCGTGGCCGACGTCCAGGAAGACGTGCGCCAGGAAGTCGCCGAGCAATACGGCGTTGCCGCCTACGCCAGTGGCGAGGAAATGATCGACGCCAAGATCGCGGACGTCATCTTCGTCTGCG
>JABGQJ010000293.1 GCA_018648945.1 Victivallales bacterium | reverse complement strand
CGCGCACTTCCACGAGCAGCACGAAGACGATGCCGCCAATGCTGCCCAAGCCTACGGTGTAGGCCGCCAACTGGAGGGAGCGGTGTCCCGCCCCCAGTTTGATCAGGACGGAGAGATTCCAGAGCACCATCACACTGGCCACGATGCAGAGCCCCAGCAGGCCGATGATGCGGTCCAGGAAGATGGTCAGAACAGCCTCGGCCTGGCGTGGCCCGGAGTGGTCGCGCACATAGCCGATCTTGAGCAGGTCCCCAGTCACGGCACCGGGAAGCGAGGTGTTGAAGAAATGCCCGATCAGCGTGAGCCGCATAAGGGTGAACAGCGAGAGGTGGATGCCCTGCACCGAGAGCAGCACGCCCCAGCGGACTGCCCCGAAGAGCAACGCCCCCCCCCAGCAGGCAAAGACCATGCCCAGCAGGCCGAGGTGTCCCCCCTTGACGTCGCCCCAGAGATCCGCGCCTGTAGAGGCCAGTGTCCCCCAGATCAACGCGATAGCCAGCAGGATGGCCACGGCCGCGCCCAGGCGCACGAAGAGAATCAGGCCGAGCGCAATCAGCACCCCGGCAACCAGCCAGACGGTGGTTCCCGTCGAGACTGCCTGCCCACCGGCCAACCCCGCCGGACTATGGATGTGCAGGAGGATGCTGCGTGGGTCGAACGCACCGCCGGTGGCCCAGGCCGTTGCCAGCCCCAGAGCCGCGTTGACGACGAAGAGAACCAGGAGGACGCGAAGAGCTCGACCAGCCCAGCGTTTCCAGGCTTGGGCTGTCTCGATCTTGCTACTCATTGTACCCCTCGGGGTGCGCGCGCCGCCATTCCCAGGCGCTGCGCACGATCTCCCTGACATCGTCGAACTCGGGCTTCCAGCCCAGGACTTGGCGCGCGGCCGTACTGTCGCTGACCAGCCGCGCCGGGTCGCCGGGGCGGCGGTCGTCCTCCACGACCGGGAAGTCGATGCCGGTCACCTCGCGCACCGCATCGATGATGGCACGCACACTGTGCCCATTCCCCGAGCCCAGGTTGAAGGCCCCGGTGACATCGCTCTCCAAAGCCAAGAGGTGGGCCTGGGACAGATCCAGCACATGCACGTAGTCGCGGATGCAGGTGCCATCCGGGGTGTCGTAGTCGGTGCCGAAGACCTTGATGCAGTCGCGTTTCCCTTCGGCCGCCTGCATGATGAGAGGGATCAGGTGCGACTCGGGGTGGTGGTCCTCCCCGAAGGCAACCGAGCAGCCAGCCGCATTGAAGTAGCGCAAGGCCACGTAATTCAGGCCATGGGCTTCCCGGTACCAGTGGAGAATCCGCTCGAACATGAGCTTGGATTCGCCGTAGGGGTTGATGGGCTTGGTCGGTTCGCTTTCGGGAATCGGGATCTGCTCGGGCATCCCGTACACGGCCGCCGTGCTCGAGAAGACGATCTTGCGGACCTTGTGGGCCACACACGCGTCCAGCAGGTTCAGGCCGTTGGCCACATTGTTCCGGAAGTACTTGCCGGGATCCCGCATGGACTCGCCGACCTCGATGAAGGCGGCAAAGTGAATGACGCCCTCGGGCCGGTGTTCGGCAACCGTCTGCATGACCGCATCGACGTCGGCCAGGTTGCCTTGGACGAAGGCCGCCCGGGGATCAACGGCCTCCCGGTGACCGTTGATCAGTGCGTCGAACACGACGACCTCATGCCCTCGGTTCAACAGGTACTCCGTACATACACTACCGATGAAACCGGCACCGCCGGCAACGAGGATCTTCATGGGAGAAACGGCTCCGATTGGTCGAAGGAAAGCAGCAGAGGAATGAGGAAACCTAGCGACCGGTTGCCGACGTGCAAGCGGGGTCACCCCAACCGCGCGAGCAGCGTGCGGGTGGCTGCCAACAGGTGATCGGCGGTGGCCATGGAATAGGGCGAGCAGCTAGGGGTGGTTTCGTAGCCGCCGCGCCCAAAATTGAAGCGGTTGGGGATGTAGGTCACATCCTGGTTGAGCGCGGCCACCAAGGCCGGGCGGCCAGCCAGCATATCGTGCTTGATGGCCAAGCCGATCTCCGTGAATGGTTCGCCCGGCAGGGCCACCAGTACCGTGTCGCCAAGCTGCAGGGCGTGGACTTCCAGTTCCCGGTCCGCGCGATCTTCAGCTACCGCCAGCAGGCGGTCGGCAAAGTACTTCAATGCGGCAGGAGACCGGGTCGCCAGGTCTTCACTGGTCAGTTGCCGGCTCTCGTCGAACTCGTAGTTCGCGGCATCTTCGCGGGCCTGCGCCAGTTCCTCGGGCGAGATCTCGCGCGGGCCGGTGACGAAGGTGGTAGACACGGCACAGAACGCGTGCGAGGCAGCAGGACGGAGGGCGGGCAGCACTGCGGCGATCCTGGCTGCATAGCCTTCGCCAATCCGCTGCGCCACATCGAGGCCAGACTGCTCGGCCGGGCCGTTGGGGTCAAAGTGATTCAGGTTCCCCGCCGCCCCGGTCAAGGTCACCACCTGTAGTTCGGCATCAGCTGCTTCCAGGACGCGTCGCACGTGGCCATGCCAGTCGGCGGAGACGCCGCAGCCATCGGTGGTGTCGGGGTGGTTGGCGATGTTTGCCAGCAGCACGTGCCCGGCGCCCTCCCGGGCCAAGGCCAGCAGGCCAATCTCGGGGTCCGTGGGCCCCTCGGGGCGCACGATGCGGGGATCGCGGCGGGGTGGATTGGTGGTCACCGTGCCATCGTCCATCCAGTAGCGGCGGTTGAAGGCAAAGCGGTCGTCGCTCGCACTGCCTGTGAGCAGGCGAGTGGGGCGCAGGTCGGCAAATGCCTCGTGCACGCTTTGGGCCGCCTGCTCGATCACAAAGGCCGTGTATTCGGGGTTGCCGCCGCGTCGGTGGCCGCGGATCTCCGGGGCGGTATGGGTGTGGCTGGCAGTGAAGAGCAGGTTCTCCGGGGCCAGTCCGGCAATGTCCGCGCATCGTTCCCGAACCGCTGCGATGATCTCGTTCGACGCCGATACCAGGTCGAACTGGACCAGTGCCGCCGCCTGGTCCGCCTGGCGGAAGGCGATCGCCTGAACCAGCAGGTCGTCCGCCACATGGGTCCAGTAGCGAGGAGTGAAGTACCCAGCCAGGGAGACCGGTACGTTGGGGTTGATGCACCGTCGGCAGAATCCGCTCAGCAACTCGCTCATTCCACGTCCTCCAGGAGGTCTGGTTCGCCGTCTAGCGCCCGTCGCGGTCGGCCACCCACTTCTTGGCCATCTTCTGGAACGCGTCCCGCTTGCCATCGTCGCTCATCTCGGTCAGGAAGCGTTGGACCAGTGCGAAGAACACCTTCTGGAACACGTAGAGGTTGGTCATGCGTTCCTCGAAGACGCTCCCGGGGTCGAGGGCCTCGCCTTCCGGCAGCTTGAGCCCGCGGAAAATGAACTCGTCGGCATCGACCGTGACCGACCATTCCTCGCCGCGCCCGCGCGAGAGAATGAGCTTCGCCTGGCGCAGTTTCTTGCCGACGGTCAGGGCGGCTTTGGCCTCTGCGCTGATTGTGGGCAGGCCCTTGCGGATGACGCTCTCGAACGCACCCGCGCCCTCGCTCACGAACACCAGGGGGCCGTCGATCATCATGCTGAATTCGCCGAGCTTGCTCTGGGGAAGAACCCCGTTGCGCTCTTCGAGGAAGCACCAGAGCCAGGTCAGGAAGTTCTGCCCCAGCGTGCCGCCGGCCTCGCCGTCGGGCAGTACGGGGGAGAGGTTCAGTGGTCGCACGGCTTCGGGGTCCACATCGAACATGTCGGCCGCTGCGATCTCGGGCAGCAGGGGAACGGGCTCGAAGCCGACCGTCTTGCAGAAGAGCCCCAGGAACATGTCGAGCTGCTTCTGGGAGGTGGCTGTCACGTAGAGCAATCCGTCGCCTGGATCGACGGTGAAGTAGTTGCCGGAGAGCTGTGGCGGCATGGTTGGCAGGAGGCGTTCGACGACTTGCTCCTTGATCGTCTTGCGTTCCTTGCGGTTCAGCCGGTCGGTCTGCTTCTCGGCCATCTGGGTGAGCTCCACCATGCGGCACTCGGCGGTGAGCAAAGCCGAAGGGATCTTGCGTTCGGCCTGGCGCAGGCAGAGATACAGGTAGCCACCCAGCATCGCCGTCTCGTCGTCGATACGCCGCTCCAGCAGATGCCGGGCCGAAACCCAGCCCCACTGTGGCTCGTCGCGTAGTTGGTCCAACGACTGGGCCGCCTTCTCGGCGAACTTCTCGATGGCATCCTCCGGCATGGGCTGGGGGAGATGGCAGATGCGGAAGGTCAGATTGCCTTGGTCAAGTGACATGGAAACGACTCCTGTGGAAAGGCCTCGGCAGCGGACAGAAGGGACCGCGCCGGGGCATAGTGGTCGGGTCTGTCGGGGGGGGCTGGAATCTAGCGTCTGCGCGAGGCATTATCCACTGCCAGGCGCACCGGCAGCCCGACTGTCCCTATTGGCCCAACCCGATGACGGCCAGGACTGCGGCGAGGATCTCCTCGACCGGGGCCAAGCGTCCCGTGCCCTCCTCGCCGCAAGCCACACGCCCGGCGCCCGGGGCCACGAAGGAGACGCCCCGCTCGCGCAACAGCGCGCAGTTCGCCTGCACCGCCGGATGGCCCCACATGCGCGGGTTCATGGCTGGGGCGACCAGCACGGGACCGGTGTGGGAGAGCGCGAAGGTACTCAGGGCATCGTCGGCGATGCCATTGGCCATCTTGCCGAGAGTATTGGCCGTGGCTGGCACCACCGCCAGCAAGGCGGCCCGCTCCGCCAGGGCGATGTGCTCGGGCTGCCACGAAGGCAACGCCCACAGGTCGGTCACCACGGGTTGGCGGGACAGGGTCAGAAACGTCTGGGGTTGCACCAGCTTGGTGGCGCTCTCGGTCATGATCACCCGGACCTCGACGCCCGCCTGCACCAGCTTGCTGGTCAGATCCGCTGCCTTGTAGGCAGCAATGGAGCCGGTGACGCCGAGAACGACCAGAGGGGAGGAATGGGCTGTAGTTGGTTCAGTCACGGGTCCACGGCGCTCCGCGTCGAGAGGTCGAGCAACGAGCGGCGGTGCGCACGGCAGCGAGTTCTGCCACGGCATCCTCCAGACGGTCGTTGACGACCAGGTAATCGTATTCGCACCACGCGCCCAGCTCGGACTTGGCGTTGTCCAGGCGGCGTTGGATCACTTCCTCGGCATCGCTGCCGCGACCCCGCAGGCGCTGCTCGATCACGGGCAGCGACGGAGGGCCAACGAAGACGAAGACGAGCGCATCGGCCACGGGCGTGCCCGCTGCCGTCTTCCGCACTAGGCGGGCGCCTTGGATATCGATGTCGAGCAGCACATCCCGCCCTGCCTGGACCTCGTCCTCCACCTCGGCCCGCAGGGTGCCGTAGAGATTGCCATGCACTTCGGCATGTTCGAGGAATTCGGCCCGTTCGGCGCGGCGCAGGAAATCGTCGCGCCCGAGGAAATGGTAGTCCTGCCCGTCCACTTCCCCCGCCCGGGGGGCGCGGGTCGTGCACGAGACGGAGAAGCGGATCTCGGGGCACTGGGCCATGAGCTGTCGGTAGACCGTGGTCTTGCCCACGCCGCTTGGGCCCGAGAGCACCAGGACGATGCCATTCGAGCCGCCTATTGCCGAGCCAGTATCCTGGTCACCACCCATGGTCGCTCCACCGTTTCCCTTGCCTGCGGCGCCCTGCCTCACAGCCAGCCACGCCATTTGGCGAGCAGCACGGCCCCGATCACCAGCAATGCGGCCACAATCCATTTGCCGAAGCCACGGCCCAGGAACCCATCCTTGCCGCTCTTCCCGTGATGGCCGAGGGGCGCGCCACGCTGTAGTACATGACAATGGGCTCTGCCGAGCCGAAGCACGGCGCCGTGCTTGAATCGCACCGTGCCCTTGACTCGCGTGTCGTCCAGGAACGCGCCGTGCGCGCTGCCGAGATCCTCGAGGAGCATCTCCTGTGGATCGACGGTGATCTGAGCGTGTGAACGAGAGAGCCCCATCTCCTTGATGCATATCGTGCTGTCGCTGGAGGAACCGATGGTATTCCGCCCGGGCCACAGGACCCGGCGCTCCTGGTAGCCCTCTTCGTTTACATACGCCAGTTCGTAGGACGATGGCCCGGCCTTCTCGCCGAAGGCAAGGAAGATGTGGCCGAAGCGAATGATGTCCCCCTCGTTGATGCGCGTATGGGTCACCCCCTGCTGGTTCCGGTAGAGCAATGTGCTCGAGCAGTTCGTGAGGGTCCAGATATGGTTCTCCGCCTGGAGGCTGAAGTGGATGCGTCCCACCTTCCGGTCCACATCGCCCTTGAGCGAGATGGTGCACTGGGACGAGCGCCCGACCGTGATGGGGCCCGCCATGTGCGGGGCGTCGGTGTCGAAGTCGCGCATGACCTCGCCGCAGGAGTTGTAGATGGTGCAGATGGGCATGGTTCCGTCCTCGCGTCAGGGAACCCGGAGAAACTCGCAGGCGTTCCGCGTGGTGATCTCGGCAAGCACCGCCAGCGAGATTCCCTTGACTTCAGCGACGCGGACCGCGATCTCGTGCAGGTAGGCCGGACAGTTGCGCTTGCCTCGGAAGGGGATCGGAGCTAGCCAGGGAGCATCCGTCTCGATCAGTAACCTCTCCAGCGGGGTGGCGCGGAGAGCGTCGCGGATGTTCTCGGCTCGGCGGAAAGTCACCATCCCATTATACGACAAGAAGGCCCCCCGCGCCAACATCTGCTCTGCTTGGGCAGGCGTTCCGGTGAAGCTGTGGATCTCGAAGGGTTGCCCCGGGACCAAGGTGTCGTCAAGGATCGCGAGGCACTCGTCGAACGCTTCCCGGCAGTGGATGATAGCGGGCAGGTCCTGTTCGGCGGCGATCGCCAGGAATTGCCGGAACACCTCGCGCTGGCGTTCCCGGGGCGAGTGCTCGTAGTGGTAGTCCAGCCCGATCTCGCCGACCGCGACAACCTTGGGATCGGCATACATCTCCAGGAGGGGGCCCGGATCGGTGAACGCTGCCGCATCATGGGGATGGACTCCCGCTGCCGCGTACACCCCGGCCCGCCCGGTGGCAGCGCCCAGGGCCCGTTGGGAGGTGTGAGCACAGCCGCCAAGGGCAAGGAGACGGGTCACGCTCGCCCCCGAGGCGGTCGCCTGGAGAGCATCGATGTCATCCTCGGCATCGAGATGGAAATGGGTATCGAAAAGCTCCATGCGCAGCTCCTGCAGGAGGCATGGCCCGCCGGGAGCGGGCGCCAACGGGCTGGGTGGGTTGTCGGTCAGACGCTCCAGGGACCGCGGGTCGGGCGGGAGAGCAGGCGGTTGGCCTCGTCGTCGTCGAACCGCTCCGTCTCGGGGTTCCAGGCCAACGTCTTGCCCAACCGCATGGCGATGTTGCCCATGTGCCCCATGCTGGCAGACCGATGGCCCACCTCGCAGGGGGTCACGGTCTCGCGGCGCGAACGGATGCACTCGATGAATTGGCCGTGGTGGCTCCGGCTCTCAACCAAGTGGATTTCCTCGGGCCGAATGATGGACCTGAGCAGGGACTTGGAGCTGGCGTCGATCTTGCCGCGGGTGACGTACACCCATCCCTTGCTGCCTTCCCAGCGGGCGCCGGTCCGGTTCGAGGTGGAGCAATTGAGCGTGATCCCGTCGGCGTAGCGGTAGTCGACCTCGTACTTGACCGGATTGTCGTACGGACCATCGGTCGCGAAGACGCCCTTGCCCTTGACTTCCACCGGGCCGCTGCGATCCGTGCCCAAACCCCATTGGGCGATATCCAGATGGTGGCTGCCCCAGTTCAGCATCTGGCCACCCGAGAAGTCGGAGATGAAACGGAAGTTGTAGTGACAGCAGTCCTTGTGGTAGTGTCGCCAAGGGGAAGGCCCCACGTAGAGATCCCAGTTCAGGCCCTCGGGCGGCTTCTGCGGCTTCACGGGCGCGTGCGCCCTGCCTTTGGAGAGCCCGACCTTCACATGCTTGATCTCGCCGATGCGACCGTTGCGCACCAGCTCGCAGGCGAACCGGAAGCGGCGGTCGGAGCGCTGCATGCTGCCCATCTGGAACACCCGCCCGTATTGACGAACGGCGTCGCTGAGGACGCGGCCTTCGTGGATCGTCAGGGACAGTGGCTTCTCGCAGTAGACGTCCTTCCCCGAGCGCACAGCCATCAGGGCGGCGGGTACGTGCCAGTGGTCTGCGGTGGAGATGCAGACTGCATCGATGTCGTCCCGCTCGATGATCTTGCGGAGATCCTGGTAGTCATCACAGCCCTTGTAGTCCTTGCCAAGGCGCTCCGAGTAGTGCTTCTCCACGCGCTTCTTGGCACCCTCCGCGCGCGGTGCGTCCACATCGCACACGGCCACCACCTGGGTGTCGCCCCGATGGAGGAACGCGCCCAGGTTGCCGCCGCCCATTTTGCCCACCCCGATGGAAGCGATAGTAATCCGGTTGCTGGGCGCATTCGCCCCAAACACGGACGCCGGCACAATCATGGGAACGGCGACGGCCCCTGCGGTCTTCAGGAAGGTGCGGCGGGTCGTCTGAGATGTCTTGGCCATCGAGGGCTCCGGTGCATGGATTGCGCTGGCCGGGCATCCGCTGCCCGGCCCGATCCGTTCGGGTGACACGAACCCATACCATATCGCCGTGTGGGCCAAGGCTCAATGCCGCAGGCGCAGGATGCGGCGCGGCGGCTATTCCGCGATCTGTCTCTCGCGGTACTGCTCGTAGAGATCGCGCAGCGAGACGTAGTGATCCAGAGCTGCCGCCTTGCTCCTCTCGTACTCCCCCAGGGACAGCGAAACGTGGTTCACCTGCTTCCCCGCGTTGATCCCAAGGCGCGTCCAGTGCTGTGGGATGTAGC
>JABGQJ010000292.1 GCA_018648945.1 Victivallales bacterium | reverse complement strand
CGGCGAAGACGACCGCGTGCGCGTGCTGAGCGACGATCCCGTCGGCTCTGGCAAGCCCGGCCCCAACCACTACCTCATGGCCACCCGCAAGGACGAGCAGATGAACGCTGGCGGGCGCGCCTGGGTCAAGCTCGCTCCGCAGGATGCCGCCGATACCACCGGTGGCACCATGACCGTCAAGGCCCGGCTCTATGTCCCCTCCACCAACCGCGCTGCTGTGGATATCGATGCCTTCGACACCCGCCTCGAGGAGTTCCAACGCCGCGCCTTCCACGTTCGCTTCTGGCCCGACGGCAGCGTCAGCTTCTTCAAGAGCATCACCAACAAGATCGAAGGCCTCACCTTCCAGCCCGACACCTGGTTCGACGTGCAGATCGTCGCCGATCTCGCCGAGGGCACGTTCGCTCTCACCGTCGGCGACCAGACTGTCAAAGACCTCCCCTTCGCCGAAGAAGCCATCCGCCGCGTCCAGTGCATTGGCTTCAATCCCAACACCAGCAAGTGCACCCTCTACCTCGACCAAGTCACCATCACCGTCGAGCCCTGACCTCCCGCCCCAACGGCCTCCCGACCTTGCCGACCCCACGCTTGGAGATGCGCTCGTCCTCGAGCGCGGAGCCCGTAGGGCGACGGGAAACGATGCCCACCAGGACGTGGCCGGGAGCGCTGGCTTCCAGCCGGCTCTTTCCTCTCTTGCACGATGCAGATGTGCCAGGGGTGGCAGGTCGGTGGCGTGGTGTGGTGCGGCAGAGCCGGGGGCGCACCCATGCTCTTGACCCCGAGGATTGGCAATATCACCGAATGGCAGATAGTAGCGTGTGGCCTGACTCGGATCGCTGAAGCCCTACTGCCCCAGGAGGGAGTACAATCGACAGGAAACTCGGCATCGGTCTGGTTGGCGGTATGGGGCGCGGCGCGTATGTCGGCAAGCTCTTCAATGAGACCGGTGATGCCGAGGTCCGGATCGTCACAGACGTCAACCCCGCCGCGTTCGACGTGGGCCGGGAGAGATTCGAGGCCGGCGGGGCCAGGCCGCGCTGCACCACCGACTTGGCCGAACTCCTCGCCCGCGGCGATCTGGACTGGGTCGTGGTCGGCACCCCCGACCGCACCCACTACGACTTGGCGCGGCGCGTCATCGAGTCCGGCAAGAACGTCTTCATCGAGAAGCCCATGGCCTCGACCACGGCCCAGGCCGACCACATCTGTGCCCTGACCCGAGAGCATGGCGTGGCCGTCGTGGTGGGCTGTGAACTCCGCTACAGTCCGCCCGTGCAGACTGTCGCCCAAGCCCTGCGCGATGGCCTGATCGGGCCGCCCGTCACCGCCGTGTTCGTGCACCAGGAAGCACGTGGCTACACCTATTTTCTACGTGACTTCCGCAAGCGTTGCTGGGGCGGCGTGTTGATGCAGAAGGGCATCCACTACATCGACATGATCAACGGCTGGGCCGACGCCGCGCCGGTGCGCACGACTGCCACCGCCGGCCAGGGCTTCTTCGGCGGTCGCCCCGAGGCTGCGGATCGCTACTGCCGCCACTGCCCCGAGGCGGCCTCGTGCCCGTTCGCCTTCGGTACGGTCAAGTCCCCGACCTGGGTCAACGGTGGCCCGCGCGAGAAGGGCGAACATGCCTTCGACCACTGCGTGTTTATGCCCGACACGGACACCGAAGACAACATGCACATCCACATCGAGTACGCCAGTGGCCTGCGCGTGAGCTACTCAGCCATCTACTTCGCGCCGGTGAACCGCAAGGAAGTCTGGCTCTGGGGCACGAAGGGCAGTCTGCATGCCGTCCTCGACGGCCCCGATCCATTCGTCGAGTTCACTCCCTTCGTCGGAGCGATGGACGAAGGCCAACCGCAACGTCTCCCCAGCGTGGAGTTCAGCGGCAGCCACGGTGGCGGCGACGCCGGCATGGTTCGCGCCATCATCGATGGCACCCGCACAGGCAATCATATCCATCCGGACGCCGTCGATGGCCGCCATGCCGTTGCGGTTGCGGAGTACGCCATGAAGTCCATTGCCAGCGGTGCCCCCGAACCGATCCCCCTCATGCCCGAGTGACGTCAAGGACGGGGGGGGAGCACCACCCGCCGTTCCTCTAAGGGAGCGGCTGTCTTGTCTCAGCGGGATGGTCCGCGATTGCGCGTGGTCGGGAAAGCCTCACCCGGACTCGATCGACAGCATACCCGATCAGTGCCCCGCAACATGCATACATCAGCGTTCCCACCACCGAGACGAAGGCCACATATGCCGTCAGGTTTCCCCCCAGGAGCTTCTCGCCGCCAGGAATGAGTTCAAGTGCCACAACAAGGGGCAAGTCGAAGTAGATGACAGCGAATGCTTGCTTCTCACCACCTCCGCCTGACAAAATGACGGGCATGGCTACAACGATGACGTGGAAAAGCGCGAATACCGCAGCGCAGATCAGGGTGGCAGCTCGTTTTCGCATGTCTCGCTCCCCGGGTTGCTCAAGCCATTTCCGGAACCATGGCTAGGCTAAGCTCTTTTTTGGGGCTCGTCAAGTACCGCTGGTGGCACGATGAGCGTCAGGGCCCGACTCCACGTCCCCGCGACCAACCGCGTCGCCGTCGACATCGATGCCTTCGACAGCCGCATCGAGGAGTTCCAGCACCGCACCTTTCACGTCCGCGTCTGGCCCAACGGCAGCGTCAGCTTCTATAAGAGCCTCACCAGGAAGATCGATGGCCTCGCTTTCCAACTGGGCACGTGGTACGATGTTGAGATCGCCGCCGACCTCGCCAGAACCACCTTCTACCTCACCGTTGCCGACAGGATCGTCCAGGAACTGCCCTTCGCCGAAGAGGCCATCCGCCGCGTCCAGTGCATCGGCTTCAACCCCAACACCAGCAAGTGCACCCTCTACCTCGACCAACTCTCCATCGCCGTCGATCCCTGATCCCCCGTACCGCATGCGCCCCGCCTGCTGCCTTAGTAGGACTGACTCCGGCTCCCTCATGACAACTTCAGAGGAAAGAGCAATGAACTGCAGACACCTGATCATCACAGTCCTGGCTCTCGCCCTCGCTGGCGGGAGCTTGTGCGCGGACACAGCCCGGATCAAGGGCGCGCCGGAGGCGAAGCAGGCTGCTGGCGACTGGAAGGTGACGAACGGCACGATTGCGGTTAAGAACTACCAAGGCAAGAAGGCTCTCCATCTGATGTCATCCAAAACGCTGACGCTGGCCTGCCGGCGTGGCATGTCCTTCAGGGACGGTACGATTGAACTGGACATTGCCGCCTCTGCCAAAGGGGACCATTATATCGGTGTGGCGTTCCGCGTACAGGACAAGGTGGCCAGGAATCTGAAGGTCCGAGACAACAGCAAACGGGTGTTTGAGAACATCTACTTCCGTCCTTTCAGGTCCGGCACCGAGAACGCGATCCAATACTGCGCGTCAGGGACCAAGTACGGCTGGTCCTACTTGCGGAAGAACCACCCGGGCGTATATGAAGCCAAAGCTGAGCTTTCGGAGATCGGTTGGTTTCATGTGAGAATCGTGATCGCGGGGGTGACCGCCAAGGTGTACGTCAATAGTGCCACGACCCCCAGCCTGGTGGTGAAGGATTTGAAGCACGGGCTTTCAGAAGGGGGTGTCGGCCTGACCACCTATCACAAGAGTGCCTACTTTGCCAATCTCGAAGTTACGCCTGCGAAGGAGAGATAGAACCGAACCGAAGAAGCAGATATGCCCGCGTATGATGGGCCCGTCCCGTCTTGTGGGGGCTTTGGCATGGATTTCGGCCTGTTTTGACGACCGCCGACCGCAACGTCATTGCTCGGGGCAGTCGTGGCAGCAGGCGGGAAGGAGCGGGGTGCCGGGTCCTCGGCAACATAGTGGAACACCACAAGACTCGCACCCAAGGGCCAGCACATGCACGCTCTACATGGCCCAACTCACTGTCGCCGTCGATCCCTGATGCTCCCGCCCCCAGTTCGTCACGGGAGGGGAACCTGCCAGGCGGCGGGGATGTGGAGCTGGTCGCCGGGGGCGAGGTCCAGGTAGGTGAAGCGGTCGCCTTCGGCAAAGCCCTCGGTGGACTGCACGGTGAGGGCCATGGGGGCACCAAAGCGGAGCCGCTTGATGCGGGTGGTGGCCCCGGCATCGTTGCGGATGGTCTTGCCGTCAAAGAACCGGGAGTCGGCACCGCCCACTACGGAGCGCGCGTACTCATGGGGGACATCGGTCTTGAGACTGGTGTCGGAGGCAAGCTGGTGGACCCGCCCGTGCCCGAGGATGGGGCTCTGGTCGCCCAGATCGAGGAGGAACCGCTTGGGGCCGAGGGCGCGCAGTCCGTGGATGCGATAGCCCGTGGTGCGCGAGTAGGCGGGGTTGCTGACGCGGGCCACCGAGCCGAGCGTGTCCGGCAAGGGTTGGTCGCTCTGGATTTCGACTGTGTGTCGGTCGTAGTCAATGGCTTGGATCGTGCCCGTCCAGCCGCCGGCAGGCGGGCCGACTGCTTGGTTGGCGACGCGAACCGCTCCCGCACCGATCCCGGAAACTGTCTCCAGCCGCCCCTTGCGGCCGCCGAGGAGAACGACGGAGCCTTGCCAGGAGACCGGCCCGAAGCAGGTTTCGGCCCGGTGGGGGCCGTTGCCGCTGGCGCTGAGGAGGATTTCATCACGGCCCAGATGCCGGAGGTGGGTGCCGCAGGCGGTGGGGTCGCTGGATTGGACAGCGAGACGTTTGGCCCACTCGACCAAGGGGGTGGCCTCGGTTGGCTCAGCCACTTGCTCGGGAAGGGCGACGATCAGAGAGGCGATGCCGAGGAAGAACGCATCCTCGCCAGCCATCTGGAACCGGATGCGATGGGTGCCCGCCTGAAGCTGGAGTTGGCCGAAGAGGATGCGATGGGGGCCGTCGATGGTGGCATGAGTGGCGACATAGGGCTTGCCAAGAGGCTTGCCATCGACAAGGACCTGGGTGGTGCCATAGCTGTGAGCGCGGAGAATATCGGCGGCAACCTGGTAGATCCCGGTCGCCGGGGCATCGACTGCGAACTCCATGAAGTCACCCGCCTTCGAGCCCTTGAGGAGGAGTACGTCGAGGCCGGGGATTTGCTTGGTCTCGGCATTGCTGTCGACCAGCTTCGCTTCCAGGTCCAGACGACCGATGCCCGCGCGGCCTCTGGCGCGGGCGGTCGGCTCATAGACGGTCGCGAAGGTGCTGGCCAGAGGCGCGTCGGCCTTGCGGCGGAGAAGCAGGTAGGTGGCGGCGGGGTTGTGGGGATAGAGGCCGGGCCCCTTGGCGAGGATGGCTTCGGTCCCCGGTTCAGGGAGGGCATGGACCCGCAGACGCGCGTCGTTGCGTCCGCCGAGGACGAAATCGGCCACGAAAGGCTCGGCGGCGACGGCGTGACGGGGGTCGAAGAAGAAGCCGTAGCCGTTGCCAGGCGGGGGGTTCCAGTAGGGCTTGTTGGGGAATCCCTGGACATCGCCATCGCGCCCGAGACGTTCCCCCCAGGCCACGCCCTCGGCGAGGGAACCGCTTTGCTCGGGTCCAAGTTCGAGACCGGTCACCGTGGCATTGCGGGTCTGCACGCCGAAGCCGTAGTCATGCTGACTGCCGCCTTGGACCCGGAAGAGATCCACCAGCACTTGGTTCTCAGCTGAGCCGAGGAGCGCGACCGTACGCCGGTAGAGCGTGACGCCCCGAGACTCGTAGCCGAGGGGGGACTCGGCTTCGACGAGCTTGAGCCCAGGCAGGGCCGCGAAGAGTCGGAGCGACCCGCCGGAGCCGCCCTTCTGGCTGGCTTCGTCGACGGTGACGATGGCATGGGACGCGGTTTGTGTGCCCCAACCGACCTGGGTGTGGGTGCTGCCGAGACCGTAGCCGATCTCATACAGCATCTGCCGTCCCTTGGCGTAGTAGATCAGGCCGAGATCGTCGAGATCGCCGTGGTTCAGCGATGGTCCGAAGCGGAGGAACGCGGCTTGGCTGTGTTCGCCGTCCCCATCCCGCAGGATGGCGATGCCTTTCTGCCCGAAGAGATGGGATGCCGCCAGTTCCTTGGTGAAGTCCGGGCCGTCCGGGGCCGTGAGCACGGGCTCGGCGTGATAAAGGAGCCAACGCTTGGCGGGGAAGGCACGGCGCGCCTTCTCCACATTGCCATCCGCCAGAAAGCCCACCAGTTGGGCGGCCTCGGCCTGTTGCTTGCCTGTGGTGTGGGCAAGGAGGCGTTCGGCATAGTTGTAGTCGGTGCGGGAGTAGGGTGGGTTGCGGGGGAAGCGGAGGCTGGGATCGGGGCCGGCGTCGCCGAAGTTGGGGTTGTGCCCGGCACAGCCCATCTCCAGTTCGGGAAGTCGGTAGAAGCGGCGCATGCGGGCGTTGGCGAAGAGATCCACACCTTGGGGACGGCTTGCACTGCGCCAGTTCTTCAATGGCTCGACGAAGGTGAGGTAGAGATTGCGGGTGTGGAGCGCGTAGCCGAGGGCGGTCTCGTAGTAGCGGCCATCGCGGTCCAGGTTGTTCTGGAGCATGGCGTAGATGGAGTAGGGGCTGGTGACCGCATTCTCCACGAAGGGCTCGATCCCAAGCAGGGCGCCAGCGGCCAGGGCACCGCGCATGTAGTCGGCATGGCCGTTGTGCAGCTTGCCCGCGAACGTGTGCTGGTAGCAGTACCAGGCGCCATCAAGGACCAGGTTGCGGTCCACGTTCCCCCGGCGGGTCATGCCGGGCTTGCTGTAGCCATAGGCATCCTTGGTGCGGACGGCGCGGGACTGCGCCGTGGCGCCAGCGGGGAAGGTGGCCTCCAGGCGGGGCCGTAGGGAAGGGCGGCGGAAGGCGGGGCTGGTATAGAGCAGATCGTAGGCCTCGATGTAGACGACGAGATTCCGGGAAACCTGATACCATGGCCGGGCAAAGCGTCCGCTCGGCGGCCGGCTGGGGTAGTCCCAGGAACCGGCAGTGGATTCGGGGTAGATGGAGGCCAGGGCATCCAGGAAGAAGGCGGCGCGTTCGGCGTACTTCTCGTCACCGGTCAAGGCGTAGGCGTGGGCGAGGGTGGGGATGGCATGGCGGGTCCATTGCTCGGTGACCCAGGAATTCCAGCTCCCGACGAGGTAGTGGAAGCGACCGTCCTCCGCCTTGAAACCAGTGCCGTCGTCAGGGCACTCGGCATTCGGCAGGACATGCCCCTTGGGGCAACTCACTTTGCCGGGTATGTCCCAGGAGCAACGGGTGCTGGCCCAGGTGCCGAGGGAACTTCCGCAGATTGGGCAACCGGTGAAGCCGTAGGCATAGCAGGCACCCGGTGGTGGCAGGTAGGCCAGCCACTCCTCATCACTCCGCGCCAACCACTTCGCAGCGGCAGCGACCAGCTTGGCCTTTTCCTCACGACCCCATTCCGTGTTGGTGGCGTTGCGTTGCGCGCGGGTCACATCGGCCGGGGTGAAGTAGACACAGGGGCGTTCCGTTCGGCCTAGCACTTGCAGGGATTCGCGCGGGGTCCGAGTGGCCATTTTGCGGGGGGGATGGATCTGCTTCTTGGTGTCTAGGTACACCCCGATCTCGTTGATCCCCAAGTAGGTTTTTGGGCTGACAACCGCCGTGACTCGCAACTCGCAGACCCGGGCTGTCTGTGGCTTCGGGAAGCGAACGATGGCGAAGTCCTCGTCTGGCGGCAGCTCCACGCTTTGGGCGAGCGCGCCGTCGAGATGGACTTCGAACTGCTGCCAGCTCGCGTATAGATTGGCCATGCGGCGGGCAAAGATGTTGACGCTCAGGACGTCAAAGGTGACGGGCTCGTCCCATTCCAGCGTGATCGACTGCGGTAGGGGGGGCTTGGCCGCGCTCGCCCAATGGGTCCCCGCCAGGCTGTCACGCAGCCGCTCCAGACCGTACTTACCGGTCGCCTTGGAGGCGGACGTTGTCGCCGACAGACGCGCGGTCTGGGCCAGATTGGGCGGCAGGGCGGAAGTGGACACGGCAACCCCCAGCAGGCAGAAGGCGACTCGCAAGAGCATGTGCAGGACTCCCCTGATCGATAGCCTAACGTTCTCCTCACTATACACCATTGCCGACTGCCTGTAGACCGGTAGGAAAACGGGGCCAGCCCCGAACCCCGCCGGGGAGACCAGTCTCCCCGGACCCCTCGACATGGCTTGGCGATACGAACCGGCTACGCCAGTCCGTTCCACCAAGCGGGTGGGGTTGTTGGCACCCAGGGCGGAAGGCGGAGCCAGCCCCGGACCCCTCGACGTGGCTTGGCGATACGAACCGGCTGCGCCAGTCCGTTCCACCAAGCGGGTGGGGTTGCGGACCGGGAACAGGTCGTCGTCCGTGCGGCCGGTTGCATACCCAGGGTCGAAGCCTTAGCTTCAGTCCCAGTACATGGCTGGCCCAGAACTCGCCGTTACATGAGGAGAAGACAATGGCATTTCTACTCCGGATCCTCGGCTGTCTCATCGGGGCGATATGCTTGTTTCATCTCGCCATCGGCACGGTGGGGATACTCGGTGTCGTTTTCCGCGCTCCGGTGATCGGGTACACTGAGATTCTCATTGCTCTCTGCTCCGGAACCATATTGGGGGCACTGTCGGCTGCGCTGTTCCATGCCTCACGACCGAAGGTGAAGGAAGGAACGGAATCCCTCGGCCCCAGTATGTAGCCGACCCACAATTCGCCGTTGGGATGCAGGGAGGGTTACCGCCGCAATGGATGGAGAAGATAGCAGCAAACGAAGACTGGCTTCTGTCTACACTTGGCTGATGCTTGGCTGGGGGGCGTTTGCACCGGTGGTGGTTCTGCCCAGGACCTGGTGGGATGGGATTCTCCTCTCTCCGGTTATGCTCGCGATAGGGACCGTGTTCTGTGCGATTGCCTTCT
>JABGQJ010000291.1 GCA_018648945.1 Victivallales bacterium | reverse complement strand
CAACCGCCGGGAAGCGCAGCGGATCACATTCACGTTCTCTGGCATCCCCAAGCTCCCGAAGGAAGTCAAGGAGATGCTCGAGTACCGGGCCGTCCGTCTCGACGAGAACAGATTGAGCGACGACTTCGCGCCATTCGCGGTCCATGTCTATAGGTTCTAGTTTCCTGGGAGCCTACTGGCCTCTGGCTTCCTTTCCGCCGTTGTCGTCAACCAGCCCGGCATGCCCCGGCGAGCCGCCGGCCAGGTAGCCGCGACTTGCGCCGCTCTTGTCGCCGGTCCAGAACGCGTAGAGCGACCCATTGGTCAGCGCGAAACGAATCCGCACAGGTTGATCGTGCAACGCAGCCAGGTCCGTCCCGCTCCGCCACGTCAGTGCCACAGACGTGCTGTCGGCGGTGAGGGGTTCGCACTCGTCGAAGGTGAAGCCTTTGATGGGCGTGCCGCCCGCGTCCGCGATCTCTGCCCGCAGGGAGCCCTTGGGAGCGGCCACATTCACGAACAGGCGGTCGCCATGTGAGAAGCGCAGCGGTCGGGTCGTGAGTGTGCCCCCGTCGGGACCGGCGTCCATGGAAGCGAACCCGTCCCTGCGCAGCCGAGCGATTCCCATCGAGGCATTGTCGTAGAGCCCGCCGCGGCGGTCGGGGTTGTCTGGCCTGCCCGCGTAGTCGCCCTGGAATCCCGTGTAGTAGAACCAGAGCTCATCGCCGACAATCAGGCAGAGCGCCGCGTTGGAGTGCAGGTAGGCCCGGTCCCAGGTCCCCGGCGTCCGCGATGCGGGAATGAACGGGGCGCGGTCGTCAGGGCGCGACCAGTGGAAACCGTCGCGGCTGAAGCCCAGGTGAATCTCGGTGATCTTCGGGACGCGCGCCTTCGTGCACGCCTCGTTGTCCGGCCCCAAGTGGACCGTGAAGGCCCCAAGCATGAGGGACTCGTAGGCCACCGCGTCGAAGTTGTAGAGCTGCGGCGAGTCCCCACCGCGCTCTGGCTTCTGTTCGGGCTGCGCGTAGAGCCAGTGTTTGTCGGGCACGTCCAGCTTGTCCACCCGGAGCCAGTTGACCTTGTCCAGGAAAGCCGCACCAGCGAGGAAGTCCGACGATTCGCTATAGTCCCGGGCACGCGCGGCCCAGCCCGAGCGCAGGCTGTAAACCCACTTGCGCCGAAATGGGTTGTAGAAGATCGTGCTGCGATCCCCCGTCCCGCCTGTGCCAACCGATTCCCCCCAGTCCATGCCATTCTTGGAGACGAACAGTTCGCCGCCTTGGGGACGGCTCCAGAGCAGCATCTTGAAGCGCGTGCCATCGGGACCGGCATGCGGGTCCATGATCACCGCGCACGAATCCCGCACCCCTTTGTGGGGGACGATGCGGTTGGTGCCCGACTCCGCCTTCAGTTCGGGTCGTTCCCAGTGGATTCCGTCCTTGCTGAAGGCGTAGGCCGTGCCATCGAACCAACCGGCGCAGTACCATGCCTTGAACAGCCCGTCCGTGCCGTCGTACCAGACGCCGCCGCTGAAGGGGGCCGCCATCGCCGGGCGGTTGCTCTTCGAGCCCAGCTCCAACTCGGTCGTGGGGCGCATGACGGGGTTGCGGGAGTCCTTGACCGCCTTGTGCCACGTCCGCTTCAGCGTCGTTTCCGCGATGAGGAAATCATCCACGAAAAGCTGCCGCCCTGTGTCGATGGGAATGACTTCGGGCACATCGTTCAGGTACGGAACCGGCAGAGGATCGCTCTTGGATAGCGTCATGTCCGTGCGCTCGCCGGGATCACAGGCGATGCGGATGCCGTTGTACAACGTCTCGTAACGGGGTTCCGGGCGCTCCAGGAACATCTCCGGTGCAAGCAGAACGGTCCATTTTCCAAAGCGCACGCTATCCCCCTTCGCGAGCTCCTTGGTAAAGAGCACCACCCGCTCGATGTCCCTGCCAGCGAAGAGCTGGAACTCCGGCATCGGTTGCCGCGTGTAGCCCTGCATCTCCAGCGCTGCTGTCTGCGACGCGGCGCCCTGCCGCACCGCCGGGGTCAAGACATACAGCTTTCCCTCCTGCGAACAGACGAGCGGCCGCCCGCCATTGATCTTGGTCCGGATGAACGCCATGCCACGGAGGAAGTCGGGCGCTTCCTTGGTCAGGACATACGAGCGGTCGCTGAAGAGCCTGACTCCTGGGACGAACCGGTCCGACTCAACCTGCCGGCGGGCCGCCCGGCCCTGCCCAGCACTGCATAGCGCTACCGCCATCGTGATCCCTCCGATAAGCCTGATCGCCAATTGCCTGCCTGCTCTACTCATGCCACCCATTCCGCTGGACACTATTCTCGCGGGAGCACCCCATTGCATCGGGTGAGTCGCCTCGTCATCGACAGGGCGCACCGGGCAGTGGTGTTCCCAACCGAGACGAGACGATAGCGCGGGAGGGTTCAGATGCCACCGCAGAGCCATCTCGGGGCCACATGTCACTCGATGGTGCGCGCACCATGGACTGACATGCGCCGGCGGGGCCAGTCATCCGACCGGTTGCGGTTCCTCGGTCAACGGGCACATTAGCCCCCCTCCACAATCGACACGGGAAACAACAATGCGCAAACGCTGGTACAGATCCATGATGTGGGTAACCGCCATGGCGGCAGCTTTCGTGGCTTGGTGTCCTCGCGCAGATGCTGCGGAGGCGCAGCCGGTCGAGCACTACGTCCGGAAGCTGGGGCTGTCGTTCCCGAACGGCAAGGTCCCGGACAAGGCCCTGCGCATCGCACTCGCAGGCAGCAGCATCACCTGGGGCAACGGCTACCTGGACTCCAGCTACCCCGCGTACGTCGACGACTACTTGCGCACTGGCCTGGCCAACACGGTGCGCCACGACGCGATGGCCGTGACCGGCAAGCACCGCGTGGTGAAGAACCCCAAGCTCTACGGCGGCAGCGCCGTGGTGCTGACCGGCGCCGGGGCCGCGTGCGAATTCGAGCTCGAAGGCAACGAGGTCTCGGTGTGCATCGCGATCAAGCGCGACCAGGCAACCGGCACGACCGTGGAACTGCTTGTCGATGGGAAGCCGCACGAGGACTTCACCGTCCGCAACGAAGCCCCCATGGGGCAGGACGAGAAGACGTTCACCGGCGACGGCAAGACCGTTGTGTTCGACCTGGGCCGCGCGTTCACCTACGGGCACAAGGTCATGAAAGACGGGACGGAGCTGAAAGGCGGGCTCAACACGCAGGGCTACGGCGGCAGGTTCAGGAAGGGCGAAGGGTACATGGTCGTGCGCAAGTACGCCAAGGGCACGCCGCCACAAGTCCATCACATGGTGTGGCTGGCCAAGCCGCTGGCCGTTGGGTCGACGCTGACTGCGGCCTTCAGCTACGGCGAAGCGATCACCTATGCGCGGACGAGCATCGGCGAGCGAGACCGCGCGCTCGACTCCGCCACGGAAAGCCCCTACGGCGACGGTGACCTGAACTTCAGAATGGACCGGCCGTGTGCCATCAGTCGCGGCCTGGACTTCCGCTACTCGGATCCCCGCGCCGTGCGGACCTGGCGCTTCGACACGCACGCCAAACGCCGCGTGCGGCTCGTCGTGAAAGGCGGCGGCGACGGAAAACCGTCACTCATCGTCAACTTCGCCACAAACCGGTACCACCACATCATGAACGCGGGCATCGGCGGCTGGCATGCAGCCGGACTCAACACAGACAGAGGGCTGCGCAACTACCATGAAATCACCACCTTCAATCCGGACATCGTCACCATCGAGTTCGGCACGAACGACGACTGGAACGCGGGCAATACCTACATCGCATACCGAGCCGAGACAGGGGTATCCGAGGAGACACTGCGGAGGAACGGCACGCTGTGGTTCCGGGACGTGACCCCAGCCGCAGACGGCACGTTCGACGTCAACACCAGCCTGCTCCGCATCGCCGCCGTCACTTCGCGCGACATCACGATCGATCCAGCACACGTCGCCTTCGACGCCGACCCCATTCCCGGCGACATCCTAGTCATCGGCACCTATCGCGGCGACAACCGCGCGGTCCGGACCCGACTGCTCGCAAGCTGGGACAAGGCATCGCGCAGAGCGACCTTCGCCACCCCATTGGCGGCGGCGGATTTCGTCGGCATCGCCGACCTGAACGAACTGGTCGGGCACCATGTCCAGATCAAGCGGATTCCCCACTTCCTCGGACAGATGACTGCCTGCATCGAGGGCATCCGCAAAGCCAAGCCCGACACCGTGTTCGCCCTGGTGGACACCGGCTACTCCAACTACCGCACCCGCCTGCTCCTCGGCTACCCGAAGAAGATCGACGAACTGAGCCAGCAGCTGGGCTGCAAGTACGTGCCGACCTACGATGCCGTCGAGCGTTGGACCTTCGACCCGACCCGAAGCAAGGATCGCCAGGCGTTTCTGAACACGGCGGGGAACACGACGGCCGACGGCAGTGCGCACTACCAGCTCGTCACGGACCAAGGCACCGACGTCTTCGACGGGCGACGTCTCTACCGGAACTTCTCCGTCAAGGTCAACGGCAAGGAGCGGTACGGAAAAGGCTGCACGGTGGACGGCGGCGCGTCCTTCGTGTTCAAGCCCGACCTGCCCGCCGCGAGGATCAAGATCAGCCACTGGTCAAGCCGACCCCGGGGGCTGACCAACCGCAGCTGTCTGCCTGCCACCCTGATATTCGACAAGGACATCCCCCCGACGGGCGCCAAGATCGAGGTCGCGTGTTCGACCCAGAAATGGTCCGGTGACGACTGCCACCTCCAGGGCGCACCCGGCGCAACCATCTTCGGCGAGTGCGTCAACCGCGCGCTCAAGGAGCTACTGACGCCCTGATGGAATGGGGCTGTTCCCCCGCGGCAGATCGCGAACCGTCAGGGCAGCGACCGGATGAATGGTGCCATCACCCGTTCATAGAGCTCGTCGAGTTGCGAGGCGATTCCCGTGTAGCGACGGAACCCGCTCTCCAGTTCCTCCAGCAGGAACGCTCGCACATCGAGATGGGCGTCCGTCCGTGGCGGGGCGATGGCCAGTTCCTCGGTCGTGGTGCAATATCCGGAGGTGATCTTCTTGCGCGTGGCTGGGGAGCGATTCGTGGCGCGCTTGAAGCCGGAGATGCCTCCTGTTCCCAGCGTGTAGTTGAAACCGTGACCTCGGGCGTCCTCGGCGATGAGCAGGCTGGGGATGCGCTTGCTGAGGAAGTAGAGGTGGGCGTGGCATTCGTAGCCAACATGAAGGTCGCACGTATCATACGCGGACATGCCCGCGGCGTTGCCGGCGAGTTCCCAGACCGTGAAGCCCAGGCTCGCGGCGCACTGCCTGATGCGTTGGCTCTTCCTAGCCACGGCAGGGAGCATGGCGGCGCTGTTCTCCGTGCGTCCGCCGGGCGAAGTGGCACGATCCGCCAAGTGCATGGCACAGAACCGCTCCGCCAAGGGAAACAGCTCGGCTACCGTGGCCATGATCAGCTCTGCCTGGTCCGCATAGTACGGGCTCAGGGGAGGGCTGAACACGACGCGGCGCACAGCTGACGGACGAGCCATGGGCTGGCCCAGAGATGGAAGGTCGAAGCAGGCGGGGTCGCCAGTCATGAGCAAGTTGGTGACACCGTGCCTCCTGAGGACGGACATGACCCCATACTCGCGGCAGGAAACGTGATTGACCTGCCCAGCAATGCGATGAAGAAACGAAACGGTCTCCTCGGAATACACCATGCTCCCTGCGCTCAGGTCATCTCCCGGATAGGTGTTCCAGTTCGCTCCCACGGGGATCATGGGCACGGAAATGCGCGCCAGGTCGGGGACCAGGCGGTAGGTTCCCGGATACATCGGGGTGTCGCGAACCGGGAATGCCGGCATGAGCACAGCCTGCGATCGATTGATCTCGTCGAGGTGGTCGTCGAGCGGCGTCTCGCGGAAGAAGGTCAGGAAGTCGCACGGCCCCTTCTCGGCCAGGATGATCGCCTTGAGCCGTTGCTCGATGAGCTTGTCGCCCACATTCCGGCTGCCGTAGTCAGGACAGGTGGTGAGTAGAGTGTAGATGATGATGTCCCCGGGCTAGTAGGCTTTCCGCGCAAACCGAACGTAGTCCCAGAGCGCTTCCCCGAGCGATGGGCTGTTGGCAGCGCCGAACCCGACGTCGTTGCGACCGCCAACCGCAGGCTTGGTGTAGCAGCCGCTGCCATCGATGCGGAGTTTCCCATCAACGTAGACCTTGATGTCTTCCCCCTGCGTGACCATGCGGTACGTGTGGAACGAATCGGTGGTGTTCATGGCGTAGCGCCCGCCCCCGCGTACTCCCTCAAGAAAGAGGCCGTCGGACAGGATCCGCAATCGTCCGGTGTGTACCCCGTCGTCGCAGCGGAACCCGGACCATCCCGACAGCACTTTCACCCGCGCCTCCGCCGTCGCGCCCGACTCGGGGGTGACGTTCCATGGATACCTGAAATGCAGGTAGTCGCCTTGCTCGGTGCCGCGGTCAGCCACGAGCAGATAACCGTTCTGGGTCTCAGCATGGGTCGCCTGCATGGGGCGATCGGCGGACCACGGCTTGGTGGGGACGCTGTCGCCTGCGAACTCCACATCCCATTTGGGCACGTCCACGGCTTGTTCCGGGTAGGATACCCGCAGGTGGAGATCGGTCAGTGATCGGGCCTTGCCGCGCAGTTTCAGTTGGCGCCAGACCGCCTCGCCCGTGCCTGGCCCGGACGCGGAACCGAACGCGAAGCTGCAGGCGCTCCAGTCTGCCTTCCCGTAGGTGAAGGGGAGCCAGTGCCGCTTGTCGAGAGAGGAGGTGGTGAATTTCCCCCTGCCGTCGAGGGCGAGAGTGCCGTCCACGTACAGGCGTATGTCTTTCTGCCGGGCCGTGAGTCGGTACGTGTGGAAGGCGCCGGTCGTATCCATGGGGAACGACAGGCCGGCGAACATCAGGGTGACTCCAGTCGGCTCGATGGCCAAATACTCGACGGAGCGCCCATTGGCTACCCGCATGCAGACGCCGAGCGGGGCCGTGCTCGAAAGGACTTTCACCTGCGCTTCCGCAACAACCGTGCGGGGCGCACTCACATTCCAGGGGTAGGCGAGATTACACCAGTCCTCCGGCCCGGTGCCCCGGTCGGCCAGGAAAAGCGCCCCGTCGCGTGCCTCCTCCAGCCACGAGGAATTGCGGAACAACCGGCGCCAGGGAAGCTGCCCGGGCATCTTCATGACGGCTTCGCCCGTGTAGATGACGTCCCATGGTTCGCCGTCGCGAGGCGCGCCATCTCCCTTGTGCCCCAGATCGGTGCCGCAGGTGACTGCCACGGTGTTGATGCCCTGTTTGAGGGAGGCGGGATCAACTGTATACGCCAGGGCCTCGCCGACCTTCGTGGCACCGGCCAACGGGTGTCCGTTCAACCTAACACTGGGCCTCTCAGAGTCCTCAAGTCCATCGATTGCCACCGTGCACAAGATCTCGGGTTTGCGCTTGGTTCCGGCGACCCAAGAGAAGTCTTCCGCCACTTCAATATGCGTTTTCAGCGCTTCGCCGTCGGTGATCTTCCGAGGGTTCTGCGGCCCCAGAATGTCCCGTCGTATGTACCGATTCCCATCGGCCAGGTATCTGCCCGGCGATCCGTTTCGCACGGTGACGAAGTAGTGCTTTGGCTTCCTCTGGAGCGTGGCGACATCGCCGATATCGTGCAGGTAGCGCCGCGTGGCACGGTACTCGTTGAAGATGTAGATGCCGTCCGCACCCGCCTGCCAACAGACGGCTGCGCGCGCTCGGTAGCAGTCGTCGGAAGCCCGGCGCCGGTCCCGCTGGCTTCCCGCCCAGCCCCCGACTCTGGTCTCGCTCAAGCATGGGTAGACCTTGACGCCATGCTTGTGCCCGAGCTGGACGAGATCGGTCCAGTGATTGAGCCGGAAATAGCCGGACCCGATCAGGCAGTCCACGAGCCCCTCCGCCATCCAACGCTCGAAATCGAGTCCCAGGCCTTTGGCATACTCCACCGAATCAGGCACGCGGATGGCCACCAGAATCGGGCGGCCTCGGCGAACCGCTTCACGCTCCGTCATCTGGCGGATGCGGCGAATGAGCCCGGTCATCATGTCCAGTTCGGCCTGACTCGCCCGTCCTCCTTCAGCGACGCTCTTGAAGAAGCAGAGGTGGCGGAAGAAGTCCATCTCGATGCCATCCACATCGTAGTTCTGGCAGACCTCCTCGATGTAGCGGAAACACAGATCGCGAATCTCAGGCCGCGCGTAGTTGACCGATGTCCAGGTCCCGTAGCGAGGCTTGTTCTTGTAGGAGCCGACGAGGTATTCGGGATGGTCCTCCTTCAGCTTCGGGAACAGCCGGTGCCCGGTACCCGGGCGCCAGCCGGCATCATGCGTGTCGTTCATCCGCATGGACCAGAAGCACTCCATGTCGTTCCGATGGCAGAACTTCACCATGACTTCCAGTGGGTCCGTGCCTTGATCGACGAGGTCCTGGGTGATGTTCACGCGGCCCTCCTGGGCCGATGGGACCGCGAGAAGGTGCCCGGCGGATGTCCGATGGGTGAAGTTGCTGAATCCCGAGCTAATCGTGCAGTAGGAGAGGGTATCCACCTGGGTCTTGGCCAGGGGGGTGGTGCGCACGTCCAGAAGATCCTGAGGCGTGGCCTTTCGTCCCTTGAGCGTGGCCTTCCGGAAGGAAGATGCATCGCACCCATCGTGATTGAACCATACGCGCCGCGGACGTTCCGCAGCCTTCCTGCGTTGGGTCCGCATCGCCGCCACGGCTGCGTTGCTCACCGTTCCTCGTTCTGCGGCGACCGCAGGAACAGGCTGGGCTTGGGCCATGAATGCGCACGGGAGCACCAGGCCAAGCACACGCCAGAGACTGGTAAGCAGAACGTTCGGTTGGTTGCCAATCAT
>JABGQJ010000290.1 GCA_018648945.1 Victivallales bacterium | reverse complement strand
GAGTTTCTCCAGTTCGTCGGCGTGCTCCAGCAGTCCCTCTTCCTCGATCACCTCGAAGCAAGCCAGAGCCGCTGCCGAAGCCATTGGGTTGCCGCCGTAGCTGCTCGACGCCGAGATGGACTCGAAGCTCTCCATATGCTTCTCGCGCACCGCCACTGCGGTCACGGGGAAGCCATTGCCAAACCCCTTGCCCAGCGTCACCACATCCGGCAGCACATCCCAATGCTCCATGCACAGGAACTTGCCGGTGCGGCCCATGCTGGTCAGGACCTCGTCCGCGAAGAGCAGGATGTCCTGCTCGTCGCACAGCTTCCGCAGTTTCGGGAAGAAGTCGTCCGGCGGCATCACGCTGCCCCCCCAGCCCTGGATCGGCTCCAGCACAAAGGCGGCCACTTGGTGCGCCGTGCCCCGGTCGAGGTATTCCTCGTAGAACTCGATGTACTTGTCGGTATCGATCGTGCCGTCGCACTTCGTCCAGTGCGGACGGTACGGATTCGGGCGAGGAACCATGTGGAACCCCGGCGCGCGGGTCGGACCGTAGACATCCGAGCGGATGTGGGCCAAGGAGACCGCGCCATAGGTCTTGCCATGGAAGTCGTAGAAGGCAGAGACGAACTCATGCTTGCCCGTGGCCGCGCGACACACCCGCAAACCGGCCTCGACCGCCGCCGTGCCACAGTCGTAGAACTGGAAGCCCTTCAGGTCCCCGGGAAGGCATTGCGCCATCTTCTCCACCAGCCGGGTCTTGATCTCGGTGGTGAAATCATGGCAATTCATCAGCTTGGCGGCGTATTTCTGCACGGCCTCGGTCACCTTCGGGTGACAGTGCCCCAGAGTCGTCACGTAGATCCCGCTGGAGAAGTCGATGTACTTGTTGCCGTCCACATCGGTCAGCGTGCAGCCACTGCCCTCCTCGAACGCCACGGGGAACAGCTTCACCTGCCCGCTGAGCCCCTTGAAATACGTGCAGCAACGCTCGTGCAAGGCCGTGGACTTGGGGCCCGGCGGGGGGCAAACCATGTTCGGCCATTCGTTCAGGTCGAGTTGATAGGGAGCGGGGTTGTAGGTGCCCATGCTGTGATTCCTTGCGGGTTGACGCTGCCTTGCCCGGACTTTCCACGATATGTCCGAATATAGCAAGCCCCCGTGGCCATGCGACATGCGATGGGCAAGAGGTTGCACATCCTGTCGGGAAAGGGTCCATTACTGGCAGCCATGTGGACAACAGCAACGCCGATGCAGGAACCGCAATGACACGAATCCTCGCCTACCTGACCCTTGTCGCCACCATCGCCCTCGGCCAGGAGGCCGCCATGTCCATCCCCCTCAAGCTCATCAGCGACAAGTGCAACCAGATGGAACTGCGAGGCATCGACGCGGGGGCCTACGAGGTCGTCAGCACAGGAGGCGATCCCTACGTCTTCACTGCCCCGGTCACCGAGGATTACGACCACCGCCAGCTCCGCGTGCTCGCCTGCGAGATCTTCTGTCCGGCCGGCCTGGACTCCTTCCAGGTATTCTACGGTCCGCCGCGAGAAAGCCATAGCGCGACTCTGAAGGGCCTTCCCAAGAGCGAGGCCTGGGCTGCGGTCTCGGTCCCGCTGACTCAGAACTGGGACCAGGCCTACCGCACCTTCCGCCTGGATTTCGGGCGCAAAGCCGGCATCACCCTCCAGATCCGCAACGTCCGCCTGCGCGCGCAGAACGACGAGGAACTCCGTATTGCCCGCGAACGCGTGAAAAAGGACCGCCAGGACCAGGCCCTGGCCGAGCTCTGGCGAACCTACCTCAAGACCGACTACCCGGGAAGGATCGAGTCCGTGACCGTCGGCCAACGGCAGATCCACGTCCGGGGACGGGGCCCGGACGGAGCGGTCCTCCGCGAAATCCCCATGCACCTCACGCTCGATCAGTTCGGGCAGGCCCTTGCCGTCTCCCAGCTGCCAACCGAACACTTCACGATCACCCTCCCCCGTTTCGCGACGGAGGGGACAGACCGCGCCTACCGCCGCTGGATCCTTACCGACGCCAAGGATGCCACTGTCCTGCTCAGCCACGCTCGCTATGCCACCGACACCGCCGGTATGGCCCCCGCCAACCCACCCGCCAAACAGACCCCCAAGACCATCAAGGGGCTGGCTGGTATCGGCTACATGCCACCGCACATGGGTGACCTGGCGGAGCTCGGGGTCCACAACATCACGGCGAACATCGCGCTGACAAACATCTTCGCCAAGGAAGCCAGCGACAGGACGTTCGAGCACGTCTTTCAGGGCAAGACCTTCCATGTGAACAAGGGGGTCCTAGAGGGACACGACAACCTGATGAAGCTCGCCCACCGGCAGGGCATCGTTGTCTCCGCGATCCTGCTCATCCCACGCGGGCAACGCGATCCAGACCAGCGGCGCATCTGGCTGCACCCCGACACCTGCGAGCCGGGCATCTACACCATGGCCAATGTGACCAGTGCCGAGGGGGTGCTCTACTACGCCGCCGCCATCGATGTCCTCGCCAGCCGCTACTGCCGGGCCGACGCCAAGTACGGGCGCATCGCCAACTGGATCATCCACAACGAAGTCGATGCGGGATGGGTCTGGACCAATGCCGGAGAGAAGCGCCTGGAGACCTATCTCGATCTCTACCAGCGCTCGATGCGCATCGCTCACCTCACCGTGCGCCGGTACGATCCGCACGGGCGGGCCTTCGTCTCGCTCACCCACCACTGGACCGAGACTGGCCCCCGGTTCTACAAGCCGAAGGACTTGCTGCTGCTTCTCCGCGACATGGGCCGACGAGAGGGGGACTTCGAGTGGGGCTTGGCCTACCACCCCTATCCCCAGAACTTGCGCGACCCACGCACCTGGCTGGACAAGCATGTCAACGACACCTTCGACACGCCCAAGATCACCTTCAAGAACGTCCAGGTGATCGACCGCTGGATGCAGCAGCCCGACTTCTTCTTCAACGGCAAGCCACGCGGCCTCATGTTCTCCGAGCAGGGCCCCAACTCCCCCGACCTCTCCGAGGAGAGCCAGCGTCTCCAAGCCGCGTCGCTGGTCTATTTCTGGCGCAAAGTCCAGGGGCTCAAGACCCTGGAGGCCTTCCAGAACCACCGTTGGATCGACCATGCCAAGGAGGGTGGCCTGCTCCTCGGGCTCCGCACCTTCAAGCCCGGCACCATCACCACGCCGGACAAGCGCAAGCAAGCCTGGCATGTGTTCAAGACCCTTGGCACCCCCGAGGAGGCCAAGGGCACGGCCTTCGCGGCAGAGGTCATCGGCGTCCGGAGCCTTGACGAGATTCGCTAGGGAGTCTGCTTCCAGCCCATCCTGAGCAGCGCGGGGGCGATCTCCGGGTTGCGCATGAAAAGCCGCCAACAGAGCTGCGTGCGGGCGTTCTCGATCATCACGATGATCGGCCCCTGGTCGATGGCCAGGTAGCTCTTCGCCACCCAGTCGCGCCCGGGATTGAAGGCGTCCCAGAAGCCAAAGGGACCCCAGATGGCCTTCCCCCGATCATAGTAGAAGTGCCGCAAGGCAGCCTTGGATTCCAGCGGCGTATAGGCCATGGCAGACAGGGCGGCGGTGGGAGCGATGGTGCCAGTGTCGATGCGGCCAGGCGCATGGGCGCGATAGCCATCCGGGCCATCGCTCGCGGTCAACCCCCAGCAGTTCTCAGCGTATCCCGCCTGCTTCCTCGGGTTCTCGATGCAGTAGGCCCGGTGGATCAAGCTGATCGCCCGGTTGTTCTCGAAGTAGTTGCAGAATCCGTCGTGCCAGTTCCTGGGATCGAACCCCAGAAACGAGTAGTGGGTGAAGAAGAGCGGCCCGCCTCGGGGCCAACCCGCAGCCTGACGGATGCCGTGGAGCGTCTTGCCGCAGAGGTATTTCTCAGGATTGCGAATCCAGCCATCGCGATAGCTCTCGGGCGGAATCGGGTGGGTGGGCGAGGCACCCGCCAACAGATAGACGATCAGGCCCTCGTTGAAGTGCCCACCGAGTCGATGGTTCATCTTCCAGCCATGCTTCGGCGACCAGTGCCAGCGCAGCTGCTTGGCTTCGGGATCGTGGAACCAATCCCACTCCACCTCTCGCCAGAGAGTCGTCGTCCGCTTCCGGATCTCCCGCTCCGCAGCCGTGTCCCCGGCAAAGTACTGGCGCACCGTCAGCAGCCCTTGGACAAGAAACGCCGTCTCCACAAGGTCCGCCCCGTCGTCGAATTTGCCGAACCCCCGGGTGGCTCCGGTCCGGCCATTCACCCAATGCGCCCACGCGCCATGGTAGCGGGTCGCCCGGTCCTGCAGGAAGGAGACCATCCGTAGAACCCGTTCCGCCACCGCTGCGCGCGGGACGAAACCCCGCTCCGCCGCCACGCACATGGCCATCAGCGAAAAGCCCGACCCCCCGATGGTGCACGTGTCCCGGCTCCCCAGTCGCTCGCGGGCCAGCCCGCTCACCGGATGGCCGTAGTCCCAGAAGTAGCGGAACGTGGCCCCTTGCACCGACCCTAGCAGCTCCTCCTCGGTCATCGCGCGAGGCGTGGCGGAAACCGGAGGCGTTCCCGCCAACTCAGTGCCGTCCGCGAAACGCTTGCTCACCCGGTAGTGACGGGGGACGTCGTTGACCCCCAGGAAATGGCTCCAGCAGGACAGCTTTGTGCGCTCGACCAGGGTCTCGAAGGGCCCGGCCGCCTGCTTGGCCACCTCGACCCGGTAGCCAACCACATCCGGCTCGACGGCCGGTTCCCAGACCAGGTCCACCCGCTGGTCGTGTGCCTCTATCCGCAGATTCGCGAGCGGCCGCCGGGACGGAGCCGGGCCACCCACCACGCCGAATCCCCAATCACCGACCCGCTGATGCACCAGCACCACCAACTCGTTGGCCCCCTCCTTGACCTGCGCCCGGAACTGATCCTGGCGCGCTCGGTAGCCGCGACCCACATCGTGGCGCCAGATCTCCTTGCCGTTCAACTGCACCGTAACACCATCGTCGCTCCCCACGGCAAACAGCCATTCCCCCGCCGCAGCCGTGAACTCCGTACGGGCCACAGCCAGCGCCATCTGCGTATCTGGGAAGAGCGCAGCCAAATCCACGTGCCCGTCGCTCCGAACCTTTGCCTCCTGCCACGCCAGCTTCGCCGCCACCGCCCTGCCCTGCCCCAATCCAGCGGCAGGAATCGGCCCCCGCACCTGCCAACTGCGGAACACCACTGGCGACCAATCTGCAGCCAAAGCCGCGACGGGAAGCCACAGCAGAACAATCCACTTCACGCTGACACCCTCATTCAGGAGATTCCTGTGCTATTCGGCAAGCGGCAAATCGGTGTCTCCCCCCACCGTCATGAAGCGCACCATGCACGAGGAATACCCCGCGAACGGCCTGCGCACCCCGTCGATCACTGCGCTCGCCTCCCCGTCTGACACGGCGATCCGCACATCGAGCCAACCGCACTCCCCCTTTTCGTGGGCATAGGTGGTGCCGTCGTCGTCGTAGATGCTCACCGTACCACCAAGGGTGCCATAGTGCTGCACGATGAGGGGGCAAGGCGCCTCTGGCACATGATCGGTGGCGGCAATCAGCGGGATACCCGCCCCATCCCGGACGAAGAGCGGAATCTGGCGGCAGGAGGCATCGCGCCGGATCACCGTCGCGCTCCCCACCGCATCACCCGTGTAGAAGTCGTACCACATGCCGTCGGGCAGAACAATCTCCCGTTCTGCCTCGCCCGCGAAGAGCGGCGCAACCAGGAGATCGGGACCAAGCATGAACTGGTCCAGAATCTCGCGCTGCATGGCGTCATTGTAGGGATTGTCCGTCGAATCCAGCGCACCTTGCTCGAACTGGCTCTCGGGGAGCCGGAACGAAGGCTCCAGGATCATCGGGCGCACCGGCGGCACGCCCTCGAAATGATACCGGGCAAAGGCCGTGTAGAGATAGGGCAGCAGCCGAATGCGCAACTGCATGACCTCGCGCACCTCATCCGCCACCTCGGGGAAGCTCCAGGGCTTGGTGCCATCCGCCCAGGCGTTGATCATGGCCAGCGGCGAGAGGCAGACCGCCTGCAGACGCCGCAGCCAGCCCTCGGCCGTGCCCGCTCCCCGGGCCTCCGGGGTGAACAGCAGGCCAGACAACCCCGCGTTGCAGAGCCCGGCGATGTACTGCCGGTGGTCGTAGCAGTCGTTGTAGATCACATAGGGGAACGGCGCAGCCCCCGCGTTCGAGCCGCGCACGAGGCCATAAGTCCGTTGGTCGCGCCCCCGGAACAGCCCGTCGGTCAGGCGCTGCCAAAGCACCCCATACACCTGCCGCAGCCGGTCGCCCCGCCAGCCGCTGGGGAACTGGGCGTGGTCCGGCCAGAGCCACTGGTCGTAACCGTCCACTTCATCGATCTTGTAGCCACTGACGCCCCGATCCACATGCTCCCGCGCGTGCTGGTTCCGCACCGCCGCGCGCCCCTCGGGATCGCCCAGATCGGGAACCAAGCCGCCCCAACCCCCGGTGTGGGAGCCAACCCGCTCGCCCAAGTCCTCGGCCAGTGGCGAGGTCGGATCCACATAACAATTCTCCCAGAGATTGACCCGCACGCAGTCCTCCCGAAGCTCGGCCAGGAAGCCATCCGGGTCGGGGAAGCGTTCGCGCGCCCACTCGTAGCTCGTGGGATAGGATGAAGTCTGCCAGCCCGGTTCCAGACCAAGCACATCCAGCGGGTAGCCCTTGGCCCGGAACTCCGCCACTTCCTGCCGGGCCTGCTCGGCCGTGTAGAGCAACGGCACGCGGTGCCAGAATCCCAAACCCCACTTCGGCGGCAAGCAGCCACTGCCACAAAGCAGATTGAAACGCTGGACCACACCGAGGGCGCTGTCCCCGGCAAACACGTAGAACACTGCGCCCTCCCCCGGCACGAGGACCTCCACCATCGGGCTCACCGCCACCGGGCGCCACCCCGCCTCCGTGCGGGAAACCACCGGCGGATGCGCCTCCTTGCGGTGGGTCGTGCCACAGTAGAAGACCAGACGCTCGATGCTGTCCACGAAGACCCCGTAGTTCGCGTCCGTCAGATAGAAGGGCACGGGGGCGTGGGTCTGCCCGTTGTCCTTGCCGCCGTAATGATCCACCCGCAGATGCATCACCCGCTCGCGATGGTTCTGGCGCTGGTAGTTCAGCCCCAACCCAAAAATCCGCTCGGCCTCGCCAAGAGGCACGCGCAACACGGTCATCCCATCCACGCTCTCCGCCTGCACGGAACGGAGCTCAAAGGGCAGCTCCGCCTCAGCCAGCGCCGCCAGCGCCTCTTGGCGGGGCGAATTCCCGGCCACAGCCAGAAGGGACTCCTCCGGCAACACACCGACCTGGCCCTGCCAGACCCCGGGACTGAGTTTCGTCCAAGCAATACGCATGTGTGCTGCTCCGTTATCTGCAAGTGAATGCCGCGTACCACATACCCTAGCTCGCAGCGGCGACTTCTGCGCAGGACAACAGGCGGAAACCGAATGGCCAGAGCCGGACACAGACCCCTGCGCTTCACAACCATGGCCAGCCTGTGCTGCCTTTGCGCCACGGGCCAAGTCTCGGCGCGACAGACCCGGGTCGAGGCCAAAGGCGACCTCGGGCTTCCCCTACTCGAACCGGTCGTGTGGCAGACCGCCCGCCTGCCAGCAGCCTGGCGCGAGGTGAGCGCCCGTTCCAAGCTGGGCATCCGTGAGTTGCGTACCGCCCAGCCCGTATTTGGGCATGTGCCCCAGAATGTCCAGGCATTCCTGCGCGGCAACCAGCTCGAGCGCATCGTGGTCACCTATCTGGATGCGGGCTTCTTCTTTGCCAACCGCGAGGCCAAGGCCAGGGAGTTCAGGCAGACATTCCGGGTACTCGAGAAAGCCCTGCCCAAACGCCTGGCAAAGGAAACCAGAACCCGCGGCAAGGGCAGCCGTCAAGGACGCGGCGAAATGCGTACGCGGACCACCGAATACACCCATGGCGACCTCTCCCTGCGCCTCCTCTGCGAGGACGGTTTCCTGATCAGCCTGACCATCCAGCCCAAGGCGAACGCCGACCGGGACTGGCTCGCCGGGCCGCTGCCGGCCCGCGACGCGCGCCGCAAGCTCCTCGCCGCAAACGTGCGACGGCAGCCAAACGGCGATGTCGTCATCCAGGGCGTCCCCATGAACGACCAGCACGAACGGGGATACTGCGTCATCGCCTCCCTGGCCATGGTCATGCAGTACCACGGCCTGGCCGTGGACGTGGACTTGCTGGCAGCCAAAGCCGGCTACCGCGGTGGCAAGGTCGCCAGGGCCAACTGGGAAGATCTCTTCCGGGCCATCGGGCGCGAGGCGAAGCTCAGACTCACCGACAGCAACCGGTACCGGCTTCGCCAGATCAAGAAAGCCATCGACCGCGGCGAACCCGTCCTCGTCGGCCGGGCCTTCAGCCGCGAACGCGACGCCCTCCATCGCGAATTCGCCGCCCGCTATGCGCACGACCCCGACGCCACCCTCCCCGACCCGAGGAGCAAGGCCGGACGCCAGGACCGCCGTCAGTGGCCCACCCTCCGCGACGGTCCCGGCCATATGTCGGTCATCACCGGCTACAACGACAAACGGCAAGAGATCCTCTTCACCGAGAGCTGGGGAGAACACTACCGCCAGCGCCGCATGCGCACGGAGGAAATGGAGAAAACCGCCCACGCCCTCTTCTTCTTCGGGCTCTGACCAGAGCGGCACTATGCGTGGATGGGTGGGGTCAGCCAGTGCACGGTGGCGGATCGGCCAGTATGGTGATGGGTGTTGGCGATCCCACCGCGACAGCCGTTACCTGATGCGTGAGTTCTGGAGGTTCCTGTGCGTCACCATGCGACCCCATCCGCAACGATCCCGGATGTCTTCCGTTCC
>JABGQJ010000029.1 GCA_018648945.1 Victivallales bacterium | reverse complement strand
CTTCACTCCGAGTCTTCTCCTCTCTCCTCTTCGTGTCCTTCGTGCCTTCGTGGTGGATCCTCTTCCCCCAGCAAGTCGCCGAAGTAGAGCGCCACGATGCTGGCGATGGCCTCGTGGATATCCGGCTCCTCGCTCAGGGTCTGGCTGATGGCTACCGAGCAGGCCTCGGTCATGGACAGGCCGCCCTTGACAAGGCGTCCGACGTAGACCAGCAGACGAGTACTGACCCCCTCCTCCAGGCCGAAGCCCTTCAGTTCACGGATCTTCTCGCCCATCTCGGCCAGACGGCCACTCATATCCTCGTCGAGCCCGGTCTCCGAGGCGATGATCCGGGTTTCCACCGGCACGGTCGGGTGGTCGAAGATCAGGCTGGCGAAGCGTTGCTTGGTGGAGTGCTTGAGATCCTTGACGATGCTCTGGTAGCCGGGGTTGTAGCTGAGCACGACCATGAAGCTGGGGTGGGCGCGGACGACTTCGCCAGTCTTGTCGATGTAGAGGATGCGCCGGTCGTCGGTGAGGGAGTGGATGATGACGGTCGTGTCCTTGCGCGCTTCGACGATCTCGTCCAGGTAGCAGATGCCGCCATAACGGACGGCCATGGTCAGCGGCCCATCCTGCCAAACGGTCTGGTCGTCCTTGAAGAGATAGCGCCCCACCAGGTCGGCAGCGGTTAGGTCCTCGTGACACGAAACGGTCACCAAAGGTAGATCCAGCGCATGGGCCATGTGCTCGATGAAGCGCGTCTTGCCACAGCCTGTGGGGCCCTTGATGATCAGGGGGATGTGGGTGGCAAAGGTGGTGCGGAAGACCTCCTCCTCGTTCCCTTGGGGAATGTAGTTGGGGGCAAAAGCGACCTTGAACTGATCGATGGTTTCTTGGGTACTCATTCCAGATTCCAACGTACTGGCAATCATGCGGGCCAAACGCAATACACTGGCCCACTTCCCTCCCAATGCCAGACGTGCAGGCTGGAAACACCGGCTTCACGCAGATCGACGGTCGAGACAAAGCGGGGCCCAGCTTGAGGGGACCAGTGCCTCCGCCGCCCGGCTTCCCTTACTCGACCTGTGTCACCGGTCGGTTCGAACTAGGCCGCCTATGGTCGGTCCAGGCTAGGCCACCATGCGTGCTGGTCCGGGGTAGACACGCTTCTCTCAACCAGCCTTCCGCCAGGGACGCTGAGGGGCAGTGGGCTGCTGGCTGGCTGGTCATCGAATGAGAGCAGCCGGGCTGGAGAATCAGGATTCCGCTCCCAGCGCCTTCCGGACCGTGTCGATCAATTCCTTGATGGAGAAGGGCTTGCCAAGGAACACCGCACCCTCGTCAAGCACCTGCCGAAGGGCGAGCATGTTGGCCATGTAGCCGGACATGAAGAGGATGCGCAGCGCGGGGTAGTGCAGATGCAGCGTGGCGGCCAACTCTCTGCCGCCCATCCCGGGCATGACCAGATCGGTCACGAGCAACTGGATGTCGCCAGGATGGCTCTCCGCCAAGCGTATCGCCTCGCTCGGGCTGTCCGTCGACAGCACGGTGTATCCCTGGCGCTTGAGCATTGACGCGGTCATCCGCAGGATGGCCGGTTCGTCTTCCACGAGCAGGATGGTCTCGTTCCCCCGCGGAGTGGGGGCAGGAAGATGCCCCTGGAGTCTTGGTCCCGACTCATCGGTACGCGGGAGGTGGATCCTGAAGGTCGTGCCCTGCCCCGGTTCGCTGTATACGTTGATGAACCCGTTGTTCTGCTTGACGATGCCGTAGACGGTGGCCAAGCCCAGGCCGGTTCCCTTGCCCAATTCCTTGGTCGTGAAGAACGGTTCGAACAGCTTCCCCAGGATCTCCTTGTCCATGCCGCTGCCGTCGTCGCTGACCGCGAGCAGGACATACTCTCCCGGCACGTAGCCGGGGTGCATGGCGCAATGGGTTTCGTCGAACGCCACGTTCGCGGTCTCGATCATGAGTCTGCCCACGCCGGTGATCGCGTCCCGGGCGTTGACGCAGAGGTTGACCAGGATCTGATCCACCTGCGTGGGGTCTATCCGTACCGGCCAGGTGTCCTCCCCTGGAACCCATGCCAAGTGGATGTCCTCGCCAATGAGCCGCCCCAGCATCTTGAGCATGCCCCCGACCGCCTGGTCGAGGTCCAGCACCTTGGGATCGATCGCCTGCGTGCGGGAAAAAGCCAGCAACTGGCGGGTGAGATCGGCGGACCGCCGGGCGGCCTGGTAGATCTCCGTCAGATCCTCGGCAAGGGGCTGCCCGGGGGGGATGCCCTCCAGTGCCAATTCGGCATGACCCAGGATGACGCTGAGCATATTGTTAAAGTCGTGGGCCACGCCGCCAGCCAGACGCCCGATCGACTCCATCTTCTGGGCCTGGTTCAGCTGCGCCTGGAGCGTCTCCTTCTCCTCTTCGGCCTGTTGGCGCTCGGTCATGTCTCGGAAGACACCAAGAACGCAGCTGCGGCCCGACGACTCCAGCACGGTCGCATTGATATCAGCCAGGAATACGCTGCCGTCCTTCCGGAGAACGGGAATGTCTCTCGCCAAGGACTCCTCGCCACGGAGCTGCTTGGCGAACACCTCGCTCACGTGCTCCAGGCTCTCCGCCGGATGGATGTCGGGCACCGAGAGCTTTAGGATTTCGGGCTCGCTGTAACCGAGCATACGGCAAATGGCCGGGTTGACGCGCAGGAAGCGACGGGTGCAACCATCGACAAGCATGATGCCATCCCGCACCTTGGCGAAGATGGCCGACAACGCCTGTTCGGATTCCTGACGCACGCTGTCGGCCCGGATCGTGTGCAAGGCGAAGGCGATGTCGCCGGCGACCTCCTCAAGCAACGAACTCTCCTCCTCGATCCCGGCGAACTCCGCGGCGACCGAGACGCCCAGGCAACCAAAGAAATGCCCCTCGTGGATCAACTGGACGCCAACCCCCAAGGCATCCCCCCGGGCACTCGCCAACGGGCATGGGGCACACTCGGTTCGACGGCTCGCAAAGGCCACCGCTGCGGGGTGTTCCTCGGCGGTATGGCAGCAGGCTGGCCATTCACCATTCCGGATGGTGGCCAGGAACTGCTCGAACAAGGCCTGCTCGAAGCCTCGTTGCGCGGCCAGCGGGGGCTCGTCGCCTTTGCCGGACACCACCAACCAGACCGCGTGGAAGCCCGGAGTCGCCGTCAGCACGGCACATGTTTCCTCGATGAGTTGCCGGGGGCGCTTCTCCCTCACGATCAGTTGGTTGACTGAGCGGATGGCCCCCAGCACGGCGTTCAGATGGTGCAGCCTGCCCTCGCTTTCGTCGCGCTGGCACAAGGCCGTATCGAGTTGCGTCAGCTTGTCCTCCAGTTTGCGCACGAGCGCCTGGTTGTACTGACGCATCACGACCTCGTCGGCTTCGGCAGGGACGGGAGCGGAGCAGGTGTTAACTTGCCCCAGAACAGCTTGGACCTCCTCCATGAGCACATCCGGTTCCAGGGGCTTGACCAGGAAGCGGTCGGCACCCATCTCCAGGGCGAGCTTCTCGTCGCGCGGGTCCGTGTAAGTGGCCGTGTAGAATACGAACGGGATGGCCCGCAACACCGGATCCTGTTTGCACTCCCGACAGAAGGCGAATCCGTCCATGCCAGGCATCAGGATGTCGCTGATGATCAGGTTGGGGGGAGACGTCCGGGCCAGTTCAAGCGCTTCCTCTCCGTCGCGCGCGCAGACCACGGACAGGCCGTTGCCGTCAAACAGGGCTCGGAGCAGGTAGAGGTTCTCCTGCTTGTCGTCGACGACCAATGCGGTGTTCATGGGTGTGTTCCCTCTTCCCTGGTGTCTCCCGTGGCGCATATGTCCGGCAGATGCGCCCGGATCTGACCGACGAACGCATCCGGATCAATGGGCTTCTCGATGTAGTCGGTAGCACCGGCCGCCAAGCACTTCTCGCGGTCGCCAGGCATCGCGTACGAAGTGACCGCAACAATGGGCGTGGCCCGCAGTTCAGCATGGGTCCGCAGTTCCCTGGCCACGGCATAGCCGTCCATCGAGGGCAATTGGATGTCGAGGAGGATCACGGCCGGATGTGCCTGCAAGGCCAGCTCGATGCCCTCCCGCCCGTCCATGGCAGTCAGCACACGGTAGCCGTGCTGCTCGAGCAGGAAGCGCATCAGGTAGAGATTCTGTTCATTGTCCTCGATGATGAGAATGGCAGGCGGATTCACGATTGGTTCTCCTCCTGGATGGCTAGCGGCAGACGGAAGGTAAAGGTACTGCCAGCCCCCGACTGGCTCGCGACCGCAATGGTCCCTCCCATGAGCTCGACGAGGCGATGGCTGATGGATAGGCCCAGGCCCGTCCCCTCGTGCTTGCGGGACAGCCCGGTGTCGATCTGCTCGAAGGGAAGGAACAACCGGGGAATGTCGGCCGAGTCGATGCCAATGCCCGTGTCCCGCACCGAGACGACAACATCCCCCGCCTCGACCGTGCAGGTCACGGCGACGCCACCGGTCTCGGTGAACTTAACCGCGTTGCTCAGCAGGTTCATGAGGACTTGCTCGACACGACGCTTGTCGCCGACCAGCGTGCCGACTTCGGGACTGGTGTCGAGGCTGAGGGACAGCCCCCGCTTCTCGGCAACGGGCGCGATGGTCTGCACGACATGCTCGACGGACGCGGACAGATCGAAGGGGACGCGCTCCACGTGGAGCTGTTCGGCCTCGATCTTCGAGATGTCCAACACGTCGTTGATCAGCTCGAGCAGGTGTCTGGAACTGGCCTGAACCATGCGCAGTTGCTTGTCCTGCTCCTCGTTCAGCGGCCCAGCCAGTTTCTGGAGAAGAATGCCGGTGAAGCCAATGATCGAGTTCAGCGGCGTGCGCAGTTCGTGGGACATGGTGGCCAGGAATGCGGACTTGAGCCGGTCCGCCGTCTCGGCGGTCTCCTTGGCCTGGAGCAGATCCCGGCTGGCCTCCGCCAGTTCGCCGGTGCGTTCTGCCACTCGCTTCTCCAGTTGCCCGGCATATTGCTGCACCTCAGTGTAGAGTCGGGCGTTCTCCTCGTTCCGCGCGGCAAGCTCGCGGGTGCGCGTTGCCACCTGGCGCTTGAGGACCACGCTCCAGGCAAGAAAGGCAAGGAACAGCCCAAGCGCCGCCAGAGCAACGCCGATGAGCCACACCGGAAAGCGAGGCGCCATGCCCTCGGAGGTCCATCGCCGCAGAGATCCGAAGTAGACGGAAGCCGGATCGTCCTTCAGGCGCGACAGGTTCCGGTCGATCGCTGCCAGAAGGTCAGCGCGTCCCGACCTGGGAGCCGCAAAGAAGAGTCGGGTTGGGCTGAAGATGATGGCCGTATCCTCAGTCTTGAACCGGCGGGAATGCATCGTGCCGTAGAAGCGGTTGGTGATCACGGCATCCGTTCTGCCTGCGGCGACCGCACCGAAGGCATCGCTGTAGTCGGGAAAAAGGACGAGGTCCACCTCCACGTCGAAACCAACAAGCGCGTTCTCGAACGCTTCCTGCTGGATCGAGCGCTCAAGTACGGCCACTCGCTTCCCGCGCAGGTCGAGCAGGGAGCGGATCTTGCTGCCGCGGCGGGTATAGACCTGGAACCAGTCGGACAGAACCGGTTCCCGGTGGAAGGCATACAGCTCCTCCCGCGCCTGGCTGTAGGCAACATCGGGCATCAGGTCGATCTCTCCTGCCGCCAAGCGGTCAAGCCCCTCTGGCCACGTGCCAAACACGTATTCGATGGTCCAGCCCTCGTGCTCCGCGATGGCCTCGGCAAGATCGACGAAAATCCCCTGCGCCTCGCCGGACTCGGACATGCCGACTTTCGGACTGTTCTGGTACACCCCGACTCGCACCTGTCGTTGGGCAACGGCCATGGGGCACCACAGGAGAACCAGCAACAGGACGGTCGCGAGTGTTCCCCCTCCCGCTCTGGGGTAGGCCCTCGCCACCGTGAGGCCCGCGCCAGGGGGGGGAACGCCATGGGTTGTGGTCAGCATTGCTGTCTCCGGAGGCGTGTGGGCTCAGCTCGGACATATCGCGCAGAGCCGCGCACTCCAGTTACGGGCGAAGGTCTGGGAGATCTCGTCCGCAGTGCTTTCCGGTACGACCCACCAGATTATGTCCCACTTTCAAGGTGCCAGTGCGAGCCCGGTCTGTCAAGGAGGATGGAGCTACGCAGACGCGTGTCCGTTCGACGGGAGCTCCCCTGAATGGGTTGTGCCTTCGCTGGGCCAGCAACTGCTCGCATAGGCGGAGAGACTCCAGGGACACGTGGTCCTGGCCCCGCCCGTTCCCATGCCGCGCGTGCCGGCTGCCTAGTTGTTGAGGCTGTGGATGGGGGCGGGGATGTGGCCGCCGAAGTTGATGAAGCGGGCGCTCTTGCCGGCGTTGCGGACAGGCATGATGGCGCTCTCACCGAAGAGCCCGCCAAAAACGACCTTCTCGCCGGCCTTCTTGCCGGGGACGGGGATGAGGCGGACGGCGGTGGTTTTCTTGTTGATCATACCGATCGCCATCTCGTCGGCAATCATGGCCGATATCGTCTCTGCGGGAGTATCGCCGGGGATGGCGACCATGTCGAGACCGACCGAGCAGACGCAGGTCATGGCTTCGAGCTTCTCAAGGGTGAGCTCGCCGGATTCGGCGGCAGCGGACAGAACCGCGTCTTCGCAGACGGGAATGAAGGCGCCGCTGAGACCACCCACGGCCTGGGAGGCGAAGGCGCCGCCCTTCTTGACTGCGTCGTTGAGCATGGCCACACAGGCGGTGGAACCGGGGGCGCCAATGGCATCCATGCCGAGGATCTGGAGGATCTCGCCGATGGAGTCGCCGACTTTGGGGGTCGGGGCCAGGGAAAGGTCGACCACGCCGAACTGGATGCCCATGCGGCGGGCCACTTCGCGGCCAATGATCTCGCCGCAACGGGTGACGCGGCAACTGGTCTGCTTGATCTCCTCGGCCAGGTCCTCAAGACCAAGGTTCTCGGCACCATCGCGGGCGATGCGGCGCTTGAGGGCGCTGGCCACCACACCGGGGCCACTGACGCCGACATTGATCACCACCTCCGGCTCGCCATGGCCATGGTAGGCACCGGCCATGAAGGGGTTGTCCTCGGGCTGGTTGGCGAAGATGACGAGTTTGGCGCAGGCGAAGCCGTCCTGGTCGGCGCTGCGTTCGGCCATCTCTTTGAGGACGTGCCCGAGCCGCCCGATCATGTTCATATTGATGCCGGCGCGGCTGGTGGCCACGTTGATGCTGGAGCAGACCTTCTGGGTGGCCATCATAGCATCGGGCAGCGTCTCGATCAGGACGCGATCGGCTTCGCTGGCGCCCTTCTGGACCTGGGCAGAATAGCCGCCGATGAAGTCGATCTTGACGGAGCGCGCGGCTTGGTCCATGGCCTTGGCGATGGCGACAAAGCCAGCGGGGGGGTGCCCGGCGGCCACATCGGCGGCCGGGCTGACGGCGATGCGCTTGTTGACGATGGGGACGCCGAACTCGGTGCTGACCGCCTCGCAGGTATCCACCAGGGCCCCCGCATACTTCTCGATTTTGGTGACGATCTTGCGGCAGCAGACATCGATGTCGTTGTGACGACAATCGAGCAGGTTGATGCCCATAGTGATCGTGCGCACGTCCAGATTGTCGTTCTGGATCATACTGACGGTGTTCAGAATCTGGTCGGAGCGGATCACGGTGTATTCCCCGCGTTGAGGAGGTAGGAGAAGAGGGGCAAGTCGCTGGCGTAGGTCAGCTTCGGGTTGGGTTGGTCGTGGACGACGAGGCGGACCGGCTTGTTGAGGGCCTCGATGGCCTGGGCCTCGTCGCTGGGATAGATGCCCTGGGAGAGGCAGAATCCGTAGGCCTCGTCAAGGTCGGCACGTGGGAAGACTTGCGGGGTCTCGGTGGCCCGGAGCTGGGCGCGGTTGGGGGTGGTGAGCACGAAATCCTGCTCGTCCACGGTCTTGATGGTGTCGACGACGGCATGGGCGGCAACCCCGGAACCATGGGCGCGGGTGCTGTCCAGACAGCGTTGCAGCAGTTCGGACGTGGTGAAGGGCCGGGCGGCGTCCTGCACGGCCGCGAGGGTGACCTCGGGGGGCAGAGCACGCAGGCCGGCGAGAACGGATTCGGGGCGCGAGGGGCCGCCCGGCACCAGCTGGACATCGAGGCCAGCCCGGAGCAGGGCTTCGGCAAAGGCGTCCTGTTCCTCGGCAGGCACGACGAGCACGGTGCGCTCAACCGGGACCACCGTGGTCAGGCGGCGCAGGCAGTGCACGAAGACCGGCTCATCGCCCAAGTCTTCGAGCAACTTGCTCGTCTGCCCAAAGCGGCCCGATCCGCCACCCGCCGCGACGACCAAACCCGCATCGTTGGTGTAGCTGCTCATTCGCACCAGATCTCCATCTTGGTGGGTCGCCGCAGGCAGGTGTCCTTGCCCCGGCTAGCCACATCGGCAAACGGGAAGTTGGCGTTGAAGTGCAAGCCGCGACTCTCGCCCCGGGCGAGGGCGCTATCGATAATCATCTCGGCGACCGAAGCCAGGTTGCGCAGTTCGATCAGATCGGGGGTGATGATGAAGTCCCAGTAGTACTTCTCGATCTCATTGCGAATGAGTCGCACTCGGTTCTTCGCCCGTTCCAGGCGCTTATTGGTGCGCACGATGCCGACATAGTCCCACATGAAGCGGCGGATCTCGTCCCAGTTGTGGGCAATGACGATCTGTTCGTCGGAGTCCACCGCATCGCCACTGGTCCAGTCGGGGATGATCTCGTCGGCGATGGGAGGTGGTTCAGCAAGCGTGCAAGCATGGGCGACGGCATTGTGCCCGGTGACGATCGCTTCCAGCAGGCTGTTGCTGGCCAGTCGATTGGCCCCGTGCAGGCCGGTGCACCCCACCTCGCCAATGGCGTACAGACGCTTGACGCTGGTCACGCCGTTGATGTCAGTGCGGACCCCGCCGCAGCAGTAATGGGCGGCCGGCACGACGGGGATCAGTTCCCGAGCCATGTTCACGCCGAACTCCAGGCATTTCTCGAAGATGTTCGGGAAGCGCTTGCGCAGGAACCCCTCGGGATGGTGCCTGATGTCGAGATAGGCGCAATCCTGGCCGGTGCGTTTCAGCTCGTTGTCGATGGCGCGGGCGACGATATCGCGGGGAGCGAGACTGCCAAGGGCATGGTAGTCCTGCATGAATTCGCAGTATTCACCCCGGCGGTTGATCTTCAGGACCGCGCCCTCCCCTCGCACGGCTTCGCTGATCAGGAAGGACTTGGCGTCGGGATGCCAGAGACACGTGGGGTGGAACTGGAAGAACTCCATGTTCCGAATCTCGGCCGCCGCGCGGTAGGCCATGGCGACGCCATCGCCCGAGGCGACATCTGGATTGCTGGTGTAGAGATAGACCTTGCCGGCGCCGCCGCTGGCCAGGAAGGTGGAGCGGCTCAGGAAGGTCTTGATGCGCCGCGTAGCGTTGTCCATCACGTATGCCCCGAGGCAGCAATTCTCGCCCTGCCGCTCCACGTGCCGGGTGGAAATCAGATCAACGGCAAGGTGGTTTTCGAGGAGGGTGATGTTCGGGGTGGCCCGGCAGCGGGACAGGAGGGCACGGACGATCTCGCGCCCGGTGATATCGCCGGCATGGAGCACGCGGCGCTGGGAGTGGCCGCCTTCCTTGCCGAGATCGTAGTCTTCAGCTTCGCTGCGCTGGAGGTCGTCCTCCAGTTCGCCGCGACGGGTAAAGTGGACGCCCCATTCCTGGAGATCCCGAATGCGCTCCGGCCCGGCGCCGACAATCTCGCGCACCACGTCTTCGTGACACAGCCCGGCCCCGGCCACAAGCGTGTCCTGGACATGCTCTTCGAAGGTGTCGCCCTCGGCGATCACACAGGCGATGCCGCCTTGGGCATACTGCGTGTTGCACTCGCTGGCGTCGGTCTTGGTGACCACCACCACGGAGCCGTGGCGCGATGCCTTGAGCGCGGCAGTTAGCCCGGCAAGCCCCGAGCCAATAATGAGATAGTCGCAAGAGAGGCGATCGCTGGCTGTCATCAGGCCATCCTAGCTGCCAAAGGGTACGGCGGATCCAACCGCCCATCGGAAGCTCAGTAATGTACGATCCGAGCACGGCAGCGTCCACTCTTTCCCGGGTCTTCCGGCAATTGCGTACTTGACATGGAAATGGCATGGTGATCCCCCGGATGTCCTCTGTCATCCCTGGGAACCAAAATCGAGAACCTGCCTTGGGCAAGGCCTCGCCCGCTGCACCCCCGGCGGATTCCCCTTCTCCGGGGCTCGCCTGCCCGTCGCTCCGCTGGCGGGCGGAACGCCCTCATCGAACTGGGGCGAGGGCGACACGGAACCCGAGGAGGTCGATCGAGTCCGGCGGCGGCGGACTCATCGACATCGGAGTCCACTTCTTCGACCTCGCCATGTGGGCCCTTCTTCATGCCACTCGGCAGAACCTTCGCTTTGGCATCCCCCCTGGCCTCCGAAGACCAGGCACATCGGCAAGTGACTCGGGTCGGCAACGGGTGCCCCTTGGCAGGGGACCTAAGGGACCAAAGAGACCAAAGGGACGGGGGGAGTCACATACAAGCGAGTGGGTTCGGCCCAAGGCACGTTCATAGAGCGGGCGTCTCGTCGCTGACCGGAATGACGACGGTGAAGGTGGAACCCGTCCCCTCCACACTGCTCAGGGCGATGTGCCCCCCAAAACGCTCGACCAATTCCTTCACGCCAGCCAGCCCCACGCCGGTGCCCGTGACATCGCTGGCACGCGCGTTGGATGCCCGGTAGAACTCCTGGAACAGCTTCGGGACATCCGCTTCGGGAATGCCCATCCCCGTGTCGACAACGGTGAGACACGCGCTGTCTTCCGCCCGCTCCAAGGTCACATGAACCGAGCCTTTCCGGGTGTACTTGACGGCATTTGACACAAGGTTGGAGAGAACCATCTTGAACCCGGACACATCGAACCGAATCGGGATCGGATCGGCGGGGAAATCCAGAACCATTTCAAGCCCCTTGGCTTCGGCTTGCTCAAGATACGTCTCACATCCCTGCCGGGTCTCGGCAACCGCGTCGAACACGATGATATCACCCAATGGATCGCCTGCCTGAACGCGGGACAGGTGGAGAATGTCCTCCACTATCGAGAGCAACTGGTCCATTCTCCCCCCCACCTTTCCGGCCACTTCCGCCACCTTCTCATTTCCGGGGACAGCGTATTTCAAAGCGCCGACCAGCATCTTGGAGGCCGCCACCGGGGACTTCAGTTCATGCACCATGATCCGCATGAATTCGGCCTTCTTCTTCCTGAGGCTTTTCAGGGAGGATAGCTCGTCGTAGAGCTGGGCATGGTAGAGCGCATATCCCACCAACCGCGAAACCTGTTCGAGATGCTCAAGATCCACAGGCGAAAATGGACTCCCGCTCTCGCTGTTGATGACCTGGACCACACCCCGCACTTCGCCCTGGAAGGAAGCGGGCGTACACATGACATCCCGTGTGTGAAAATGGTTCTCCTCATCCCATGACCGGTCAAAAACGAGTCTGGAGTCGATACCGCTGAGGTCGCCGTTGGCATCCGGCACAAGGAACGCTCGCTGCTCCAGTGCACAGAAACCAGCCAAGGAAGTATCCTTGATCGGCACGCGGATCATGCGACTGACATTGCCGATGATCGCCGCAGACTCCAACTCCTGCGACTCCTTGATGACCAAATATATGGTCGCGCGTTCGGCCTGGAGTCTCTGGCGCACCACTTCCGTGACATGCCGCAGCACGGCATGCAGGTCCACATTACCGATCATCTCGTCATATAGATCGAAGAGCCCCTGATCACTGTCCCCGCCGAGAACACTTGCATAGGAACTGGCCATTTCTTTCTCCATTTTCAGGACTACTGACTTTTGTGTGGCACGGTGCTTGGCTTTCCGGGCGTGAGTCCTGCCTGAGAAGGCCCCCCACCCGAGCAGGCGGAGCCGCTTCGGGGGCCTTCTGACCAGGGGGGCCGGCTTTGCCGACCGGCAGGGAAGGCGACAGGCGGCCACAGTTCCCGAGTGCATGACCCACAAGAAAGTGAGTCGTCCCCCATTTTCTGTACCAACCCAAAGCACGATGGGCTTGCATTCGTGCGACGCCGATCTAGTGTGGCGGTACGTAAGGCGCAACCGCGAAACGGCCCCGCATGTCAAGATTCTCAGGCAGTCATTTGGTTGCCATGTGCTTGACTGCGAACGAGAAGCTAGGCGATACACCTCCCATACAGATTGAAAGCAACAAAGCGACTCGGTTCTGAATCTAGACTAACACGAGGGCTGAACTATGCAAGACGGGAAATTCGTCATCTTGTGCATCGACGACGAGGCCGACATCCGCGACAGTCTACGGATGGTGCTGGAGCCGAGTGGCTACATCGTCGAGGAAGCCAACGGCGCGGCGACTGGCCTGGAAAAATACACGGAAGTCAACCCCGATTTTGTGTTGGTCGATATGATGATGGAGAAGAATGACTCCGGACTCACAGTCGCAACCAAACTCAAGGAACTTGGCAACACGGCTCCAGTGTATATGCTCAGTTCCGTCGTCGATGGACTGGTTCAGAACATGTCCCCGCAGGATCTTGGGCTCACGGGCGTGTTCCAGAAACCGGTCGATCCGGAAGTGCTTCTGACCTCGTTGAAGACGCGGCTCAAAGCGTAGGATCGACGATGCATCCTTAGATGGCGATGGAGTCCCAGACGATGGACACCATCGCCTTTTTTCTTTGCCAAAGTTGCAGGGATCAGGCACAAAGTGGGATCGCTGCCAGCTTCTCCCCCACCCCCGCCACCACCACACACACTGCGAACTGCGCTAGTCGTGGAGGGCCAATGTCCCCAGCGGCCATGCCCACCGCGAAAAGACCCAAGACCGGATGGAAGGTGGAGGAGCAGGAACACACAGGGTAAGTGTGGACGCCACCGCGCCGATTGTGACGGATTGTAGGTCCGACCCAGCCAAAGGCGCTGTCGCATGGACCTCCTGCCCCGACCTTCCACCCACCACCTTCCACCACAGTGGTGTTTCGCGGACCTCGTGTGTAGCGGCGGGCGGCGCCAGTCGTCGGCCCGCTGTTTCATCCCGGTATCCGTCGATCCCAAGGCGACCTCACGCGCTCCCACCCGTTCTTGGGGCTCCCGGCAATTGCGCACTTGACATGGAAATGAGGAAGCGACTGTTCTGCGCGTGTTGCCACAGCGGTCGGGTGGTTCGGCGGGGGACGGTTGCGCGCCGCTTCCGCCTGGTCCCGGTCGGTTGTCGTCCGACCTGGCTGGAGTTCGACAGCCAGCGTCTGGAATGCCGCGATTGGGGCACCGTGCGGCAGGCGAGGCTGGCCTTCGCCAGTCCCCGCAAGCGGTACGCGAGAGCCTTTGCCAGGTACGTGCTCGAGCTCAGTCAGATAGGCACGATCCGGGACGTTGCCGGGCACGTCGGGGTGGGCTGGGACCTGGTGGCGGAAATCCAGCGGGGCGGGGATCGAGGCCGTGGCCACGGACATGGGGCAGGCATACCCATCGGCTGTTCGCGAGATATTCCCCGACACCGTCCTGGTCCAGGACCGCGTTCACATAGTGAAGCTCACGAACGACAAGCTCACGGACCTCCGGCGCGACCTTCAGCGCGAGGCCGATGCCCGGGACAAGAAAATGCTCAAGGGCACGCGCTGGTTGCTCACGAAGAACCCCGAAAATCTGGACCCGGACAGGAACGAGACCAAACGGCTGCACCAAGCTCTCAAGTTCAACCGCCCATTGGCCACTGCCTACTACATGAAGGAGGACCTGAGGATGTTCTGGAAGCAGGCCGACAAAGAGGCCGCTGAACGGCGTCTCGACATCTGGATCCAGCGGGAAAGGAACAGCGATATCACTGTGCTCAGAACCATGGCCAGGACCCTCGCCGCCTATCGGAGCGGGCTCCTCAACTGGTATACCCACCCACTCTCAACCGGACCTCTCGGAGGGTTCAACAACAAGGTGCAGACCATGAAAAGGCAGGCCTACGGACACAGGAACATGCACTTCTTCATGCTCAAGCTCAGAACGCTACACAGCAGAAAATACACGCTTACCGGATGGACCTCTTTTCAGCTCAGTGCTTGATCATCCACTGGAGCCAGGGGACCGAGCCTGCCAAGAAACTGACAGCAGTCACGGCAGTGGCGGCAATCAAGACGCCCAACACGTTGGCCCAGGCGAACGAGCGTTTGCGGACACCCAGCAGATAGGCGCCTACCGCACCGGTGTAGACGCCGCTGCCCGGCAACGGGACGCCGATGAAGAGGGCGACGCCGATGCCGCCATACTTCTCCACGTACGGCCCCAGCTTACGGTGGGCGCGCTGAAGCCACGGGTCGATCCACTTCTTGAACCAGGCAAAACCCGCCAGCATGCGCATCACTGGCCCCATGAGCAGGAATACGGCCCAGCCCAGCAGGATGTTCACCACCACACAGATACCGACGACGGCAACTGGCGACAGCTGCGCTTCGCCGACGCTGAACCAGGACGAGCCACCCCCGAGAATGCCCAAGGGGATGGAGGCGCGCAGTTCCAGGCCAGGGATCAAGGTGACTAGCGCCAGAATAAGGAGTTGTCTCAGCACGTGTATTCTCCGGTTCAGCGGGGACTGGAAGCGGCAATAAGCTCCGGCCAGGAAGCGGTCGGCAGACCAGGGGGCGGTTCCCCAGCCTCGATGCTGGCCGGGGTATCCACGATCACGACCGGGCAGTTGGCTGCCAGGGCGGCCTGCACGCCCAACAGGGAGTCCTCGAACACCAGCGTCTGCTCGGCCAGGAGCCCGAGCCGGTCCAGGACAAGATGCAGCATTTCGGGATCGGGCTTGCGGTGGGTCACATCGTCCACCGTGCAGACCACCTCCACGGCGTCCAGCACAGCCAGATCCCGCAGCACCCGTTCCACAAAGTGAGTCGGCGAGTTGCTGGCGACCGCAAAGCGCGTCTTGCCGCGCCAGTGCTGCAGAAACTCGCAGACCCCGGCGAAGGGCTCCGTGCGGAACACCTCGTAGACCAGCTCGAACTTCCGTTGCACCACACGCTCAATGTCGAGAGCCCAGCCGTGCCGATGGGCAAGCCGAGTCGCCAAATCGCGGCTGGTGTTCCCCTTGAAGGCCTCGATGTCGTCGGGGGTGAGTTCGTAGCCAGCCAGTTCGCGCATGGTCTGGGCGAGGGCCTGGACGTGGAACTTCTCCGAGTCCACCAGAGTGCCATCGAGGTCGAAGATGAAGGCTTGCGGGGAGTGCAGGTCGATCATACGGGTCCGTTCGTTGCGTTGGGTCAGTCCCATTGACGGGGAGCGGGGCCGGTACTGTACACGTTGCACCGGATCTGAACACTTCTGGGGTTGAGTTCGTCAAGTGTCCTAACGCACGGCGATGACCGCCTGGAGCAGGCGGCAACTGAACGCGGATCATGTATAGTAGCAACTCGCAACCAGGAGGCCCCGCCTGTGGCGGCGTTTCCCGGCCGATCTCCCAGCACTACGCACGGAGCCCTATATGACGCTTGACGAACTCAAACTCAAAGTGGACGAGGCGATTGCTCGCCTGGACCACTTGAGGGGGTTTCTTTGACTTGGCTGGCAAGCAAGAGAAGCTGGCTGAGGTAGAGGGGCGCATGGCGCAGCCCGATTTTTGGGACCGCCGGGAGGCGGCCCAAGCCACGGTTGCAGAGATGCGCTCGCTCAAATCGGTGACCGACCCCTTCGCCAAGGTGGTCGGAACGGTCGAGGATTTCGAGGTCCTGGCCGAGATGGCGGCCGAAGATGAGGACATGCTCGACGAGGCGGACAGCACGTGGGCCACCCTCTCCGACGAACTCGACAAGCTCGAACTGGCGAGCTTCCTCTCGGGACGCATGGCTCGGAACAACGCGATCGTCAGCGTCAATGCCGGGGCGGGTGGCACGGAGTCCTGCGACTGGGCCGCCATGCTCTACCGGATGTTCACCCATTGGTGCGACCGGCGTGGCTTCACCTACAACATCATCGACATGCAGGCGGGGGACGAGGCGGGGTACAAGAGCGCGACCATCATGGTCACCGGCGAATTCGCCTACGGCTACCTGAAGGGCGAGCGTGGCATCCACCGCCTGGTCCGCATTTCCCCCTTCGACGCCAACAAGCGGCGGCATACCTCCTTTGCGGCCGTGGACGTGGTGCCGGAAATCGACGACGACATCGAGGTGGAGGTCAACGACAGCGACCTTCGGGTCGATACCTACCGGGCCAGTGGCGCAGGGGGGCAGCACGTGAACAAGACCGACAGTGCGGTGCGTTTCACCCATGTCCCGACCGGCATCGTGGTCACCTGCCAGAACGAGCGCAGCCAACACAAAAACCGCAGCACGGCCATGAAGATCCTCAAGGCGCGTCTCTACGAGCTGGAGGAAAGCAAGCGCGACGCCGAGCGCGCGGCGGAATATGGCCAGAAGAGCGACAACGCCTGGGGCAACCAGATCCGCTCCTACGTGCTCCAGCCCTACCAGATGGTCAAGGACCTGCGCACCAACGCCGAAACCAGCAATGTCAGCGCCGTGCTCGACGGCGATATCGACCTGTTCATCGAAGCCTATCTGAGACACAAGAAATAGCCTCGGTCTAGAGACCAAACGGAGACCCGCACTGATGCCCACCGAACCCACCTTGCTGCGCGCCATCGACACGGTTCGCCTGCTTGCCGCCGACGGCGTCCAAGCCGCCAATTCCGGCCATCCCGGCATGCCCATGGGTTGCGCGGACTATGCCTTCACGCTCTGGAGCAAGTACCTGCGCCACAATCCCGGCCAGGCCGAATGGCTCGGGCGCGACCGCTTCGTCCTCTCCGCCGGCCACGGTTCCATGCTGCTCTATTCGCTGCTGCATCTCTTTGAGTATGGTCTGGCCCTGGACGACCTGGCCAACTTCCGGCAGTGGGACAGCAAGACCCCCGGCCATCCGGAATTTGGCCACACGGCCGGCGTGGAAGTGACCACCGGGCCGCTGGCCTCCGGCCTGGCCTCCGGCGTGGGCATGGCCATCGGCATGAAGCAACTGGGCGCGAACATGGACAACTCCGAGCTGTTCAATCAGCGCGTGTTCGTCGTCTCCGGCGACGGCTGCATGATGGAAGGCACTTCCCATGAGGCGTGCGCGCTGGCTGGGCATCTGAAGCTCGACAACATCGTGCTGTTCTACGACGACAACGGCATCACCATCGAGGGCGGAACCGAGATCGCCTTCTCCGAGGATGTGGGCAAGCGGTTCGACGCCTATGGCTGGCATGTGATCCGGATCGATGGCCAGGATGTGGCCCAGATCGAGGCGGCGCTGACCGAGGCCACCAATGGCACGGGCAAGCCCGTGATCATCATCGGCAAGACCACCATCGGCAAGGGATCCCCAAACAAGGGGGGCCTGGAGGAATGCCACGGTGCCCCCCTGGGTACCGACGAGTTGGCCCTGACCAAGAAGGCCCTTGGCTTCGATCCCGACAAGTCCTTCGTCGTCGAGGACGAAGTCCGGGCCCTCTGCGAGACCCGCTGCGCCGAACTGCGCGCCGCCGCCGCTGCCTGGGATGCCAAGCTGGCTGCCCTCCAGAGCACCTGTCCCGAGAAAGCCGACCTGCTGACCCAGCTTACTGGCTGTGTGGTGCCTGAAAACCTGTTGGAAGAGCTGATGGCCGCCGTCCCTGAGAAGGACACAGCCACCCGCAACTCCGGCGGTGTGATCATGCAGAAGGTCGCCGAGCTCGTGCCCGCCCTGACCGGTGGATCCGCTGACCTGAACCCCTCGACCAAAACCTATCTCAAGGGCCTCGGCGAGTTCGGTCCCGACTGCCTGGCCGGTCGCAACGTCCACTTTGGCGTGCGTGAGCTGGGCATGGGCATGGCGGCCAATGGCATGGCACTCTCCGGAGTGGCCATTCCATTCTCCTCCACCTTCGCCGTCTTCAGCGACTACATGAAACCGGCCATGCGCTTGGCTGCCTTGCAGGGCCTCAAGGAGGTCTTCGTCTTCACCCACGACTCCATCTTCGTTGGCGAGGACGGCCCGACTCACCAACCAATCGAGCAGGTGCTGATGTGCCGCTCGATCCCCGGGATGACCGTGATCCGCCCCGCCGAGTCGAACGAAGTGGCCCAGGCCTGGGCCGCCGCCATGAATACCGACGGGCCCACGGCCCTCTTCCTGACCCGGCAGACCGTCCCCAACTTCGACGCCGCCACGGTCGCCGAGATGGATCTGGCCAAGGGTGCCTACATTCTCAGTGACGACGCAGACTTCGAAGTGTCCCTGATCGCCACCGGCTCGGAAGTCGGCGCGGCTGTGGAGGCAGCGGAACTGCTGCGCGCCAAGGGCCGCAAGGTGCGTGTGGTTTCCATGCCCAGCTGGGAACTGTTCGAAGCCCAGGACGCCGAATACCAGGCGACCGTAATGCCCGAGGGTTGCTACAAACGGGTCAGCATCGAAGCCGGAACCACCATCGGCTGGGACCGCTACACAGGCCGTTGTGGCCTTCGTATCGGCATCGACCACTTCGGTGCCTCCGCCCCCTACACAAAACTGGCCGAGGAATGGGGATTCACTGGCGAAGGCGTCGCCAAGAAGGTGGACGCATACCTCGGATAGACATCTGCTGTGGCCTCCCCTTCTGCCCCGGGGGGGAGGCGACCGACCGCGTCATCCAGCCTAGGAGACCATGCGGTGCAGACGACACATTCAATGCTGACCGACCTCGGCGAGAACTTCGCAGCCGGTTTCCTGGAACTGCCGGAAGCGGTCCCCGTACGCCGCTGGTCTCTGGCGGTGCGGCGGAGTCTGGAAGGTCGCTGCGTACCTGCCTACACCGGCACGCAGTTGCTGCCGACGGGGCTGGCGAAGGCAGGGCGCGAAGACACGATTCTGGGGCCTAACTACTCCTTCACATGGTCCCTGAACCGTGGGGAGCTAAACCGGCGTCTGGAGACAGCGACTCCTGAGCAGCGGGATGCCCTCCAGGCTCTCGGCCATGGAATCGGCGAAGTGGAGCGCAAGCTCACTGGCGAGTCCACGGCCCATACGGTGGGCGGCCATGGCTACACCCACTCGATCCCCAACTATGGCCGGGTGTTCCGGGAAGGACTCGACAGCTACGAGCAACGGGTCGAGGCCGGCATCGAGGCCGCTCCCGAGGAAGCGCGCGACTTTCTGCTGGGCATGCTGGATGTGCTGGCTGGAATCCGGGCCTGGCACCGGCATCTAGTCGAGGAACTCGAACGGACTCGCTTTGCGCCTTCGGTCGCAGAGCAACGACGGCTGCGGCTGCTCGCGGCCCTCCGCCACGTCCCGTTCCGCCCAGCCCGGACCTTCTACGAAGCCATGGTGGCCTACAATTTCACCTTCTATCTGGATGGCTGCGACAACCCGGGACGAGTGGACTACGAGCTGGAGCCACTCTTCCAGCGCGACCTGGCGGAGGGGCTCACCACCTTCGCCGAGGCCGAATGCATGATCCGCGAGTTCTGGAAGAACGTGGATGCCAACAGCGGCTGGAGCGCCAGCATCGGTGGTTGCGACGGCAAGGGGCGGGCTGCCTACGGCGACCTGACGCTGGCTTGCCTCCGAGCCGCGCGAGGCATGCGGCGCCCCAACCTGCAGTTGCGCATTCGGCGGGACATGCCGGAGATGGTCTGGGAAGAGGCGCTGAACACAGTGGCGACCGGCACCGGCCTGCCTGCCTTGCACCACGAAGAGGAATTCCTGCGCGCCCTCCGCGATGCGGATCTCCAGATTGCCGAGAAAGACCTGGCTTACGTCAATGGCGGCGGCTGCACCGAGACCATGATCCACGGGCGCTCCAATGTGGGATCACTGGACGCCGGGATCAACCTGCCCTTGGTGCTCGTCAGCACGCTGGCTCGCGCCCTGCCCGGTGCCGCCACCTTCGGCGACCTCCTGGCCGCCTACCTGGCGGATCTCCGCCAGACCATCGCCGGCATCACCCGGCATGTGAACGAGGACCAGCAGGCCAAGGCCCGCTGGCGGCCCCAGCCGATTCGGTCGCTGCTGACCGACGACTGCATCGCGCGTGGCATCGAGTTCAATGCAGGCGGGGCACGGTACAACTGGAGCGTCATCAACATTGCCGGCCTGGGCAACGTGATCGATTCGCTGGCAGCGGTCCGCGAAATGGTCTTCGAACGCGGTGAACTCTCCGGTGCAGCACTGGCTGAGGTCCTCGCCGCGAACTTTGCCGGGCACGAGGCCCTGCGCCAGCGGCTGACCCGCTGCCCGCGCTTCGGCAACGACCAACCGGCAGCCGATGGACTGGCCCACGAGGTGAGCGAATTCGTGTTCCGCGAATTCCTCGGGCACCGGGCGTGGCGTGGCGGTCGTTTCCTGGGCTCATGCCTGATGTTCGTGACCTATGCACAGGCGGGGAAAGGAGTCGGTGCCACCCCCGATGGACGGTTCGCGGCGGCGCCCTTGGCCGACTCCGCCGGGCCCGTCCAAGGGCGGGATCTGCACGGCCCCACCGCCTGCATCAAGAGCCTCGGTGCCATCCCCCACTACCTAGCGCCTGGCACGCTGGTGGTCAATGCCCGCTTTGCCAAAGAGCATTTCCAGACACCCGCTGGCCGGGCGAAGCTGCGCGCGTTGTTCCGCACCTACTTCGACCTCGGCGGGATGCAGATGCAAGTGAACGTAGTTGATCAGGAGTTGCTGCGCGATGCGGTCTCCCATCCGGAGAACTATCCGGATCTGGTGGTGCGCATGGGCGGCTACTCCGAGTACTTCTCCCGGCTCTCGCAAGAGCTTCGCGAAACGCTTCTGGAACGTACAGAACATGCCATTTAGGAGGCAAACGAGATGAGAGTTTCACGTAACTGGCAGTCGATTGCCCTGGGTCTCTTGCTCACGACTTCCGCCTGGGGGCAGACCACGCCCGAAGCTGCGCAGGAACAGCTGGGCAAAATCGTGGCGACATCAAGCAACTGGGTATTCCAGAGAACCTGGCAGACCCAGGCAAGCTGCGACGAGCTGCACGCCATGGTGGAGAAGGCGCTGAATCTCGTGATGCGGCAGGCGACGAAGGGCATGCCCGTCGCTCCCCCCAAGGTGCAGATCGACCACTTCGTCCTGATGCGGCACGCGAAAGGGGTCCAGGTGACTGTGAAACTCAAAGGCCTGCCGGAGGCGCTGAAGAGGTCCACCGAGGTGAAGTCCAACACCTGGATAGCCACTTCGCCCCAAGGGGGAGTACTCCGCGCCCTGCTGCTGCAGCCCTTGGCAATTCCCACCTTCGGCAACGGCGGCGTGCTGAAGGGTGCAACCTGCGAGATCGCCGAGGAGACCCCGGCATCCCTGAGCGTCACCGTCACCCCAGGTGTGGTCACCCAGATATTCGGACGCCCAACCAAGAACTTCCTGGTGCGCATCGACAAGGAAAAGGAAGTCATCCGGACCATCAAAGCCGATTTTACGGACGGCTCGATGCTGGAGGCCAGCTTCACCCATTCCGAGGTGAAAGCCAGGGACGAGACCTCGTTCCTCATGCCGGCAACGGTTGCTCTCAGGCACCGAGGCCTGGCAGCACTGGGCCAAGGCATCCGCCTCCCCACGATCTGTATGCTCAAGTACGGGAAGTGGCGAGTCGGCAAGGAATTGGGCAAGTAGCCCGCCCTTGCACTCCACGCCCGTGCATGGGCCGCGAGCCAGCGACGAGACCACGCGGCGGCAACCCGTCCATTCACGGGCCTGCCCCAGGAACGCGACGGAAGGCGCTGGGCATGCTGACCAGGGAAATACCCCTTCTTGCACGAGATTGCCCTCCTGCCTCTTGCAGAAGGGCATTCCCAGTGCTTAGTTCAGTGGGTACAGACTGGTGCCACCCCATGGAGAGGAGCCTGCCATGCGATTCTCGCCGAACCACTTCTCATTGGCGCAATGCCTGTGCCTCCTGATTCTTGTGCTTTGCCCAGCCTTCACGGAGGGGGCTCCTCCCACGGCAGATGAACGGGCCCTGGGCGAGATCGCCCGTCTGCTGGCGGCAAAGGAGTGGAACACCGCCGCCGACCAGGCCCGCTCGCTGGCTGAGAAAACCAAGCCCGCGAAGGCCCGGCTCGCCGCTCTTGAACACCTGGCAGAAGCCCTGGCCGGGCTCGGGAACCCCGAGGAATCCAGGCAGACCGCCCAACGTGCGGGAGCGCTCTTCCGAGAACTGGAGAAAACGCGGCTCGCGAAAGCCAAGGTGTATTCCCGCAACCGATCCACACTCGATGGCACGCGCGAGTATGCCATCGGCTTGCTCCGCAAGCGTCAGGCAGCAGCCCAGGCCGCCGGTCATGCGGAAGCGGCAGTAGCCATCGCGGTGACCCTGGCACGGCGCTTCCCCGCTCACCACAAGCGGCGGACCTTCGCGCTGGAGGCCGGAGAACAACTGCTCGCGCTCGGCCGCCAGGACGAAGCCGCACCGTGGTTCGTGGCTGCACTCGATACCGGGCTCGATTGCGCCTTCCTGGCGAAGGCAGCGCTCCGCGAAAACCAAGTCCAGCTGGATGCCGTCGCCAAACCCCTCTCCCGCGACTTGGTTAGGCGCGCCCTGGCCGGGCTCGCAGGGAATCCCAAGGGGGTAGTGGCGTCGGCGGCAAGGAACTTCCACACCGCCCTCGTGCTGACCCGTCTGCCCGATGACCGCAAAGCACGCGAGGCCCTGTATACACTGCAGGCAAAGCGATCACCCGGCCATGGACTCCCCACCGACATCGTGCGGCTCGAACTGGCCCGGACTCACCTGCGCAGCGGCCGGTTCCCCGAAGCACGTGAGACCCTCGCCCGGATCAAGATCAGGAGGAATCCCAAACGCCCCGGGCCGGGAACTCACAGGCAGAACGCGACCGCGAGCCACCGGGAGTTTCTCCTGGGCATGGCCGCCAACGCCGGACTG
>JABGQJ010000289.1 GCA_018648945.1 Victivallales bacterium | reverse complement strand
CTGAGCTACGGTAGGCCCGGCGTGCATCTCCGCGTTTCGGTTGATGGCAATGGCGAGTCCTGGTCTGATCCGGTCACGGTGGTCGAGGGCGATCACGGCTGGGTCACCCAACACACCTGCGGCTACACCTCCATGCTCGAAATGGATGCCGATTCCTTCCTGTTCGCCTATTCCGACTTCCTGCACACCGACGAATCCGGCGTGCAGCGGAAAGCCATCTTCGTGCGGCGAGTGAGAGTTGGCAACTGAGGAAAGGACCCCACATGAAGATCTGGCAGAAGAAGACAGCAACCGCCCTCCAGGCAGGGATTCTCGCGACCATCGCCACAATTGCGGCGATGCTGCCGTGTTCGGCCCAGCCCGACGCAACGGACCGGTACCAAGCGGTGCGCGCCCTCAAGCCAGTCGGCTACTGGCCGGCGGACGCGGGCGCGGGGACTGTCCTGAAGGACCGCTCGGGTAATGACAACCACGGTACCATACGCCAAGTCCCTTGGGCAGGCAGGCGGCTGGACTTCACGCCGGATGTCTTCCAGTGGGTCCAGATCCCCAACCACGCCAAGTACCAATCCGAGGCCTTCACCATCGGCGGCTGGGTCTTCAGCCGGCGAGCGTATGGGGTCTCGGGGACGCTTTTCATCGGCCCCCATTTCCGGGCGGGCCCCACTTGGGGTGGTTGGGGCGGCACGGGTACCGATGTGGGCGGCGTTCTCCTGAAGATCGGCGGGCTGTCGGAAGGCAAGGCGAGTACGCTGGTCGATGTCGTCAGCGGACGGAAACGGGACGTGATCGGTTCCGCCGCAAAGAAGATCAGCATCGCCGTCGGCAAGTGGCAACACCTGCTCTACAGCTACCAAGCAGGCACGGGGAAGCTCTATCTGAACGGGCGGCTGGTGCAATCGGCAGACAACGTGCCCTTCAAGGCTGGCAAGATGCCCCTGATTATCGGCAGCGATCTGGCGACTTGGGGAGTGTGGCCCATCGCCAAGCGATCGCTGGACGGCTCGGTTCGCGACCTGGTTGTGTTCGACCGCGCCCTGACCGCAGAGGAGGTGAAGCGTCTGTACATGGGCACCGCCTCGGATGCCCAACCGCCAGGCACCGCCCCCGCTCGCCCAGCCAAGACGACTGCTCTTGACAGTTCCCTGCCCGCCCTGATCCGGACGGTGCATTACCCAGACCAACCGCGCACGACACGGGCCGAAGCGGCGTTGGCGCTGGGGAGAATGGGCCCCAAGGCCGCGACCGCGGTGCCGATCCTGCTGGATGTCCTCGAAGCCATCATCGCGCGGGAAGGCACCCGATTGGTGCGCGTCGAGGATGTGCTCCGCAATGCCGTCATGCGCACGCTGCTCGACCTCGCCCCGCAGGACAAAGCCGTCCGAAAGCTCCTCGGCCGGGCGTTGGCCAAGCCGATCCTCGACTCCCTGGACCTGTCCAAACCGTACTTGGTCAAAGTGCGACCGCTGGTGACGGCGGGTCGCTACATGGATGCTCTGGATGTCTATCGCGCCCATCTGCAGACCGTTCCCAAGCTGCCTGGACACGCGTACTGGGGCCATGCCCGCCCGACCGATATCCGTCCCCACCTGCCCCTGCGAGCGGAGCATGCCGATGCCTTCCTCAGCAAAGGAAATGCCTTCAGCGACGCGCCATACCGTCCGGAGGGATGCCGCCCCGCCGATTACACGCCGGTTGATGTCCACGATGGGAGTACCTACATGACCGTCGTGGAACGGGTGTCCCAGGCGGATGTGGAGAAGGAATACGAGAAGTCCCTCAAGCAACCGGGGGGCGAGCCACCGGTTGCGGATGCCAAGTGGTCGCGGGTGAAGCTCGTCAGAATCGGTCCCGACGGCAAGGAGCAGGAAGCACTGCTGGGCGGGCCCTGGTTCATCTTCGACGCGCGGGATGCCAAGATGGATGGCTGGGGCATCGGCATCGATAGCGGGGGATACATCCACCTCGTGGGTGGTCAACACAACCAACCAAGGCCAAGCAACTACATCTCCGGAAGCTGGCAGAAGATGGCGATCACCGCCGGGCCGAAGATCATGTACTGGGTATCGAGGAAGCCCGGAGACATCGCCTCGATGGAGTTCGTGGGTGCCCGCAACAACCCGCGCCGGGTGCCATGCGGCTGGATGAACTACATGAACTTCGCACGCAGCCCCGCCGGGGTGCTCTTCCTCTATGGCAGAGACCATATATGGACCTGGGGACTGTACCGCTACGACGCGAAGGCACGCACCTGGACCAACCTGGGCGGCTCGCCAACCGCCATGCTGCAGACCGCCAAGAAGACCAGTCCAGAGTGGAGCAAGAGCATCGCGGGAGCGGGCTCCACCTTTGGCCCCTCCCCGCACCGGGTTCTCGTCTACGCCTGGCAGCCTGGCGCCTACAACTTCTGCCGGTCGAGCTGGGGGATTCGCTTCGACCGGACCGGTCGCATGCACGTGAAGATGGGCATCCATGGGGTCGGCGAGGACGCACGCATCGTCAACGGCCCGGTCTATGCCTACTCCGACGATCTGGGGAACACCTTCTACCGCGCCGACGGCGCCAAGCTCAAGCTGCCGCTGACGGTGAACCCGGTGCCCGGCCACCACGCAGACGTCAACTACCACGACACCGACACGTGGCTTCGCGTCTGGACTTCCCTCCTGCAACACGCCGGCTACACAATTCCGTAGGTCCGGAGTGGTGTCAACGCACCATCGTCCGGGCCGGAACTGCCGAATGGAGCCTGGCGAGAGTAGAAGCGGCGTCTCGCCGCTTGCTCCCCGCCCCAAAGCGGCGAGACGCCGCTTCCACCTTCGCTGACGCGCCCGCATCGGCCCGCGACCATTCACCCCGCATACTGCGGAAAGCGGCGCCCCAAATGCAGTTCCCCGAAGATCCCGGCGTGCCAACTCCACTCGCCGGGTCTATGTTCCCCATGGTCCCGCCAGATGAATCCCTGCAAGAACGAGCCCAGAAGATTTAGAATCACCTGTCTGACGCAGCAACAGCTCAGCAAGAACCGAGAGGTGTGAGATGTCGAGATACGGAACTGCCATTCTCACCGCGGCACTACTCGCCACCTCGTCCTACGCGGCCGTCCTGAGGGTTCCCAAGGACCACAAGACGATTCAGGAAGCCATTGGCGCGGCCGCCGAAGGCGACACCATCCTGCTGGCAGCCGGCACCTACGTGGTTGAGAGCCACCTGGAGGTGCAGAAGAGGCTGACCATCGCCTCGGCCTTCATCGACAGCAAGGATGGCGGCGACATCGACAGAACGATCGTCAAGGCAGGGGACAAGGCCATCAAGCAGTGGTTCGATCTCGGGCGAAGAGCGAAGGGCAGCAAAGTCGTCGGGCTGACGATTCTTGGAAACCGCACCCATTCACTGGCGATCTGCAATGCCTACTCGGAGGTGAGTCACTGCAAATTCGTCGGGGGAACCGACCAACTGAGCTTCGAGGGCGGCGGGGGCCTCGTCTCCCACTGCCAGTTCGAGGGCGCTGGCGATGACGCGGTAGATGCCGACAACAGTGTGAGCTGGACCGTGGAACACTGCACCATCAAGGGAGCGCACGACGATGGGATCGAGGTGCGCCTGCATGCCAAAAAGGGCCCGATTACTACGCATATCGCGAGATACAACACGTTCACCGAATGCACCACCGGCGTGCAGTTCATCGACTATGCGGGCGACTCGCACCGCCGGTTCGAGATTCATGGGAACGTGTTCAAGAACACGAAAAGCACAGCTTTGGATTGCACCGTGCACACCAGCAACAGGAACACCGATGGCTCTCCCATGGTGGAGGAGGCCACCATCTTCGGCAACACGATCGACGGCTGTCTGAACGGGATCACGATGGCCCCGAGGTTAGTGATCCTGAACAACATCATCACGAACACCAAGGAGAAGGGCATCGTCAAAGGCAAGCACCTGGAGGCCGGTGCCAGGTCGATCGTGGACCACTGCCTGTTCTTCGGGAATGCTCTCGACTACGACGAAGGGGTGGACCTGGGCAAGAGCATCTTCACGTTCGATCCGCAGTACGTCGATGCGACCTCATACGCGTTGTCGCCGGGAAGCCAGGCCATCGACAAGGGGGTCGCCACCTACACATGGCAAGGCGTCGAGGCGCTGAAGATCCCGGCCGAGGATTACTCAGGGAAGGCCCCCGAACTGGGTGCCTACGAGCACGGCAAAGCAGAGCACTAACGCCTCGTCCGCTGTACTCTCCCCCGCGCCCGGCCGCGCAAGTTCAGGCCGTTCGCTGGTGGCGGCGACGAGCGCGGGCGGTAGATTGCGGGCTCTCCCACTATCTCCGCCAGCAACACGGATCCCCATGAGCGCAACTGCCACCAGCACCGCGTACGCCTTCACCCCCGATGAACGGCGGCGGGGGATGTTCTACCTCTGCCTGGCCGTGGGGGCCGTGGGCTTCACCATCGCTGTGCAGATGGGGCTGAACGCCAACTTCTTCAAAGATGATCTCGGATTCACCGCCAGGGATCTAGGTATCCTTGAAGCCGTTCGCGAAAGCTGCGGAATCTGGGCGCTGTTGCTGCTCGCCCTGCTGGCAGGCGTCTGCGAACCGGTGGTCGGGGCAATCATGCTGGTGGTCTTCTCGGTGGGGATCGGTGGCTACTGGCGGGCAGGCGGGTTCGGGACGATCCTGTGGGTGAGCATGATCTGGAGCCAAGGGCTGCACGTGTGGATGCCGCTGCCTCACTCCATGGCCATGGCCTTGGCGGAGCCGGGGAAGACTGGACACCGCTTGGGTCAGGTAGGAGCTGCGGGCTCCCTCGGCTTTGGACTGGGACTGGTGGTAGCCTACGTCCTGGACTGGCAGGGAGTGGCAATGCGCCCCATGTATCTGGTCGCCGCTGCCGTTGGCATCCTGGGCGCGCTCGCCTGCCTGCGGATTCCTCGGGACATCAGTACGGACAAGCCGCGGTTCGTCTTCCGTCGGCAGTACTGGCGCTATTACTTGCTCTGCTTCCTGGAGGGCTGGCGCAAGCAGATCTTCATCTGCTTCGCGGCGTACCTGCTAGTCGAGAAGTTCCGGGTGGAGCTGGGCATTATGCTCCTGCTGCGGATCATCGTCCGGGGGCTTGGGACGATTACCTCGCCTCGGGTTGGCAAGCTGATCGATCGGGTGGGTGAGCGCCCGATTCTCTTCATCTACTACTCCTTTCTCACCGTCTTTTTCCTAGGCTACGCCATGGTCGACGACCTCTATGTTCTCAGCGCCCTCTTCATCGTGGACAACGCCTTCTTCGTCTTCGGCATGGCAATCAACACCTACGTCAACAAGCTGGTTCGCCCCGAGGAGCGGACGGCGACCCTGAGCATGGGCGTGGCCATGAATCACCTGGCGGCAGTCAGCATGCCATTGGTCGGCGGCTTTCTCTGGATGACCCTCGGCTACGAATGGGCCTTTGTCACTGGGGCGGTGGCAGGCGTGTTCAGTCTTGTGGCCGTCTCCTTCCTGCCGAAGCTCCAGGAACTGCCGCAGGCCGTCGGCAGCGACCCTGTGTAATCTATCCCAGCCAAGGGGAACTGGTCATGATTCCCGAGCCCGGTAACTCTGCTCTCCTCGTCTCCGCACAAGACGTCTGCGACGGATTCCAGCGAGCTGGCGCGGTTCCCGGCGACACGGTGCTCTACCATGGCTCCATGCGCAGCATGGGCCGACTCGCCGACGGAGCCGCGACCTTCATTGAGGGGGCACTCTCCGCAGTGGCACCGGATGGCACGGTGGCCGCCCCGACGCTCTGGTTCCACGATGCCACCCCCCCGGTCAACCCTGACGACTTCGATCTCGCCACTTCGCCCAGCTACGTCGGTGCCCTCACCGAGGCCCTGCGGCTCGACCCGCGCAGCATCCGCAGCAATCACTTCTCTCACTCGGTCAGTGCCATCGGCGCGCGGGCCGATGCGCTCACCGCCGACCACGGGGCCTTCGGGCAGCGCCATTCGCCCTGGAGCGACCGGGCCTTTGCGGATGCCAGCCCCTGGGTGCGACTCTACGAATGGAACGCCCTGTACTGCTTCGTCGGTGTCACCATGCGGGTGTGCACCATGAAACACTACATCGAGGGGCGCATCGTGGAGGAGGCCCTCCGTTCCGTTCCGCAGGAGGATCAGCTCCCGCTGCGCCGCCGCCTCCGCACCATCGACGGGCTCGGCACCATCTGGCCCTTCTACAACAGCGAGGATATGGAGGCGCGCTTGTCCGAGCTTGGTCTCGTCGTCCACGACCAGATCGGTGCCGCTACCCTCCGTGCCATCCGGTCTCGCCCCTTGGTCGATCACACTCTCGCGATCCTCCAGGCCGAGCGCGAACAGTGGTTTGGCGACGAGATCCTGGGCTGGCTCAGCGACGCCGAGAAAGCCTGGGCCTGATTCAGAACCCAGTCTTTCCCGCGGCATTGGTCAGCTTCTGCGGATCCAGTCCATAGACCATGGTCGGGGCTCCGTCCAAGGTGAGCGTCACGCTGCCGTCCCTGGCCGGTACACTGGTGCGCTGGCCGATGCAGTTGATCACGGTCACGGTTTCCCCAGAGGCCGGGAGCGGTGTGGGCGTCTTGGTCTGCCAGGTGTCCACCCATGGCTCGGGGGTGGCGAATGGCTTCGCTTCCTTGGTGAGCACATACCCATCGGCACGATTCCAGAGGATCGCGAGGGGGCCGCGCGGGGTGGCGAAGAGCAGGCCCCGCGTCGCCGCGTTCGGGAACTTGACCCAGCCAGTGAAGGACGCCTGATCCAGGGCCTCGGCGATGGCGCAGTAGGCCAGCAGAGGGGGCTTGAAGCTCAGATCCCGCTGCACGAGTCCGAAGAAGTACTCCCGATCCTTGGGATTCACGCCCAGTTTGTCATACCATACCGAATCGAAGAGCTGGTAGTACATGGCACACTTCACGCCCTCGGCCTTGGCCAGGGCATAGGTCAGCACCACATTCTCCGCTGCATTGCGCGGCGTGTCTTCCCAGAAGCTGTTCGGGACGGTGGGCGTGTAGATTTCCGTCAGCCAGAGCGGTATCGATCCCTGCTCCCGGATCAGAGATTGGGCGGTCCGCACCGCGCCGTAGTAGTTCCAGAAGTTGTCTCCGGGCTTCTGCTCCCAGGACTGGTAGGGGTTGGTCACGGGGTAGTCGGGCGTGAAGTTCCCCCGGCCGGGATGCAGGGCCAGCCCAGCCAGCAGATTCCAGGCACCCAGCTCGTGGATCTTGCGGACGAACACCTCGTCCATGCCCGCGATGCCGAAACTGAGGAGCTTCACCTGGGTCATGCCCGTCTCCTGCTGGACCCGACGGATGGCGCGCAGCCACGCCACGTACGTGTCGGCCAGCAATGCCTTGCCGATGCCGTGGCCCTCCATGGCAATGCCGGCGGTGGACATGTTGATCTCGTTGGCGAACTCCCAGTAGGGGTTGCCGTTCTCAACGCACTTGGTCAGTTCCTTCTTGATCCACTCGTCCCGCTCCGCGTCCGCCCACTCCTTTCCCCAACGGATGTTGCTGTGGTGGTTGGCGATGCGGCCGGCGTGCTGGAGCTGGGTCTTGCCCGTTCGCAGCCAGCGCACGCCCATGCGGTCCATGAGCTTCTGGGCATCCTCTTCCGTGGGAATCGGCCAGTAGGCGGCGAGGCCGAAGATGCTGTCAGCCGGTGTGGAACGGAATTCGTGCGGTGGCAGGAAAGTCAGGTTGGTCCGCGCAAACTCCTCCTGCCCGGTGGCCGGATCCGTGGCGGAGACCTCTGCGAAGTAGATGCCCCGGTCCCTTGTCGGACGGAAGGAGACCCGGCGGTCGTGGCGTTGCCCTGGTTTCAGGGCCACGGCCTGCGTGTCTTCGGACACGATGGCACCATCGAATCCCCGCACGCAGTGGGTTACTGCGAGCGTTCGGATCTCCGTGGAGGTGTTCACCAGCATGGCGTCGAGCACGAGCGATTTTCCAGGCTCGGTCCAGCAGTTGTTCAGCTTGGGGGTGGAAAGGGAGAGGGCGAAGGGGCGGTGCAGCCATTGGGCGGCCACCATCGGTGCCGGGTAGGTCTCGGGAGCCACCACGACGGCGAAGGCTGCCTCGTAACGTCCCTCGCCCACTTTGCGGATGCCAGTGTGGTGTTGCGTACTGCCCTTCCAGCTGAGATTGACGCCGTTGCCCGTGCCGAAGGCCAGCCAGAAACTCTGGTTGCCGACACGGTAGCGCACGAGCTTTCCGTCCTTCACTTCGTAGGGGATGCCGCCGTGGGCGGGGCGTTGCCAACGTCCGAGCTTGGCCGTCTCGACCCGCTTCGTGCCTGGCGCAAAGGTCCGACCGAACATGCAGCCACCGAGCTTGGGTTTGGGCTCGACCGGCACGCCGGAGATCTCGTAGTGGACAGCCACGGTGCGGGGATGGAGCACGAACCGGCCAACGACCTGCGGCGACGGCGCGCCTTCCTTGCCCGACGTCTGGTAGGTGACCTCCACGCCTGGCTGTCCCGCCGCCGTCGTGATCTGCTGAACCACCCCGCGAGTGGTATTCAGGCGTGGGCGCCAGAGCAGGTGGAAGCCGGTGAAGGTCAGCAGCGTCTGGTTGCGGCCATCTGTCGAGGCCTGGATCTGGATGTCGTTCCAGGCCTCGGCAGTCAGGGCGATGCCTGGTTGCTGTATACTGATCACGGGCTTGGCGTGGAGTGTGCCCATGCTCAAGGCGAGAGCGCTTGCGAGTATGGCGAGCGATCGTGTGGGATCTTGCTGCATGGGGGCGTGTTCCTGCTGTCAGTTGTGTCTTGTCCACGTGCACTCGGCGCCCATGGCTAGCTACCAGAGCGAGACCTCTACGACTGAGTCGTCACCGCGGGCCACCAAGTCCCAGTTGATCGTTGCCAGCGCCTGGAGGAACC
>JABGQJ010000288.1 GCA_018648945.1 Victivallales bacterium | reverse complement strand
AGCGTCCCCGGCACGCCGTGCAAGGCCTCGGCGACCTCCTCCTGGTTGCTACTGGGGCGAAGGTAGTTGCGGCCTGGCGTCTGATGGATCACGGTGACGCTTGCCGGGCCGGACTGGATCTGCAGGGCTGTCGGGAGGGACTGGAGGTAGGCCACCTGCTCCGGAGACAGGCGCTCGATGGTCCAGCGAAGCCAGAGGCAGTGGGGGGAGTTGGACCACTCGGTTTGCTGAGCTCGCTGGAGGAGCTCGGCATCATGGTTGCCGAGAATGGCGACGGGGGCGAGATCGCGAAGCAGATCGACGCACTCTGCGGGATGCGGCCCGTAGCCGACGATGTCCCCCAAGAAGAGGATCTCATCCACTGCCGGCGCATCCCGCATCACGGCCTCGAAGGCGGGCAGATTGGCGTGGATATCGGCCAGGATCAAGCGCTTCACGGGGCGGCTTCCTGCCAGCGTTCCGCCACCCATTCCCGGCTCTGGGAAATGCCCGCCGGGCTCACCCGGTCGGGGTTCAGTTCCAGGCAGAACATGCTCTGGTAGTTGATCTCGTGGAGGGCGGCAAAGAGCCCTTGGTAGTCCACGCAACCGGTACCGGGCATCACGTGGTCGGTGTCCCCGACGACATCGTGGAGGTGCAGATGCACCAGTTTGCTGCCCAGCAAGCGCACCACCGCACCCAAGTCACCCGCAAAAGGGACCAGTGGACCGGCATTGCGGTGGTACATATGGCCCACATCGAGGGTGATGCCGAGATTCGGCTCGGCCAGGTCGATGACTTCCGTGAAGCCCGAGGTCAGCTCCAGCCCGACCGTGACCTGGCTCTCACGGGCCAGAGCCGCAAGCTGGCGAATGGCCTCGCCCCATACGGGAAGGGCGGATCGGTCGCGGGGGACTTCGCCGTGGACGGTGACGATATCCGCCCCCAGGTCGCCAGCAAAGGTGAGAGTCTCCGTGAGGACCGCCAGCGCGGCCGTGCAGTCGGTGCCCTGCATCACCGCGCCGAAGGGCGCGTGAATCTCACGGGCACGGAAGCAGGCCAGGCGGTCCCGCCACTGTGCCCGTGCTGCCGGCGGGCAGGCAGCGGGGTCGATACCGCGCCACTGGCCGGGGGTGCCTGCACTGCCGTGGAGGCTGATCCCATCGAACCCGTTCGCCTCGACCCAATCGACCTGCTCGCCCATATCGAGCAGGTCGCCGATTCGCCATGCCATCATGCTGATTGGATTCATGGGATCATGGGAGGGGAACAAGCTGGATTTCAGCCAGGCGAAGCTGGGAACCCTCGGCGAAGCCAAGGGCCTGGACGGTGGCATCCCAACTGCGCGCCTCGGGCAATTCCACCTCGCCGAGAACACAGACGGCCTCGGGGTGGTGCTGGGCTCGGGGACTGTCGCTGTCACGGTGCTTGACGAGCAGGCCGGCGACGGTGTGGCCAGCGATGTTGAAAGCGACCTCGTGACCGCCCTTCCAGACCGCGCCGTGGCCCGCACTGGCGCAGATGAACTCCACACGGAAGCGACCGCCCTGCTTGATCCGCAGGGACCAGGCCAGGGAGTCTTCGGTGGAACGCCAGCCAGTGCTCATGCCGCCACGGTCGATGCTGACACCGCCAGTGGTTGCGGCCATGTGGGCGGGGAGCACCACGCGCCCATCGGCCTGCTGCAGCGGGGACGCGTCCACATCCACGCCGCCGTCGAGTTCGAGCTTGAGGACCGAGACGTAGGCACCAGGAGCAGAGGGGGGCAGGACGAGTCTCGTTTCGTGCCACTCCCCATCGCGCGTCTGCTGGACCTCGACAGGGGCGGCGGGATCGGCCAGCAGTTGCGCACTCAGCACCTGACTGCGCAGGCCTGGGAGGGTCAGGGCACCATCGGCGGGCCAGCTAGTGACCAGCAGGTAGAGGGCGTTGCCTTTCTGGGTCAGGCGGCCCCAGTCGAACTCATAGGGGTAGGGACTGGCCTGGCTGCCGTGGATCGCCTCGCCATTGATGTCCATCCAGCCGCCAATCTCGCGGAGCAGGTCGATACTGGGCTGGGGGATCAGGCCTTCGCCAGTAGGGCCGACGTTGAGCAGGTAGTTGACACCCTTGCTGGCGAGATCGACCAACAGGTAGATCAGCTTGTCGGCGCTCTTCCAGTTGTGGTCGTAGTCCTTGTAACCCCAGGTGTCGTTGAGAGTGGCGGGAGTTTCCCAGTCGCCCTGGACGCGGCCCACGGGAATCTGATTGTCGCCCATGCTGCCGTAGTCGCCCACATCGTGGCCGACGCGGCCACTGACCAGGCAGTTGGGTTGGAGGCTGTGCACGTAGTCACGCAGATCTTCGCTCTGTTCGCGCGTGATGATGACCGGCGTGTCGAACCAGATGAGGCCGATGGGGCCGTACTGAGTGAGGAGCTCCTGAAGATTGGGCTTGACCACATCTTCCAGGTACTGGGCGAAGTCCTCGGCAGGACGGGTGTAGGAATCGGCGCTGTGCCAGCCTTTGCCGTTGGCTTCTTCCCAGTGGCCGGCGCCGCCGGGCGCGTGCCAGTCCTGCGCCTGGGAGTAGTAGAAGCAGAGCTTGAGTCCGTACTTGGCACAGGCCTTGGCCAGTTCCGCCATGGGATCGCGGTCGAAGGGCGTGGCGTCCACGATGTTGTAGGGGTTGCTCGGGGAGCGGAACATGCAGAAGCCGTCGTGGTGCTTGCTGGTGATGACCAGGTACTTCATTCCCGCCTGGGCGGCGATGCGCACCCACTCGTCGGCGCTGAACTTCACGGGGTTGAACTGGTCGCCAAGCGCCTCGTACTCGGTGATGGGGATCTTGGCGTTGCGCATGATCCACTCGCCAAGACTGGGGATCTGCTGCCCTTGCCACGTGCCCGCCGGCACGGCGTAGACACCCCAGTGGATGAACAGGCCAAAGCGCGCTTCGCGCCACCATTGCAGGGAACTGTCATTGGTGCTTGAGGTCATGGGGTTGCTCCGGGTTCTCAGATGGTCGGGAGAGAGGATCGACCCAGCGACCATAGCCTCTGGCGGGCGGCTGGCAACTCGATCCGTCAGACCTGGGCTGGACGGACCGGGCGAGTGGGGTCCTGCAGACGGTCGAGGACCAGCTGGCGCAGGCGAGCTGTGGCCCCATATACGTCATCTGCCTCTTCGCGGTCCGGGAGGCTGCGGCTGAACAACCGGCGGGCGATGGTGGGGGCGAGCACGGACATCTCCCGCCCCAACTCGGGATCGCGTCCCGTCAGCCACTCGGAGAACTCCACCGCGTCAAGGTTGCCAGGTCGGTGTTGGCCCGTGAGGCGGAGAAGGCGCCAGGCCAGACTGTGGCAGAGGCCGATGACGGTGGCCGGAGACTCGTGGCGTGACTCGACCACCGTCCCCCAAAAGCGGTCGGTTGCGCGTCGGTAGCGCCAAACACGAATGCGCCGGGCAATCCTCTGGCGCCGCCTCCAGAGAACCACCAGGGCAACCATGATCAGCCCGATGGCAATGTCACTGGCCAGGGTCAGGCTCTTCGCGAAATCAACCAGGCGGCCGAACCCTCCCTTCAGCTTGCTCCACACTCGCTTTCCCCAGGCGGCCACGCCGTTGCGGAGCGCGCTCCAGAGCTCACCCGCCCATTCGAAGGCTTTCATGATGGCAGCCTTCGCCAGTTGCTGTGGGGTGGGGTCGGGGTTGCCGGAATCACTGGCGGCCTTCTCGTAGACTTGGGAAGCGGCCTTGGAGAAGAAGCTCTTCTTCTCCCCGCTGGCCGCGTCGTCGTCCTTGGCTGTCTCTTCTCCGTTCGTGCTCTTCTTGGTTTCTTCGATGGGCTTGTTGAACTCCGGGGGATGGGCTGCCCAGTCCTCCCCGAAGGGGTCCATCAAGCTACCGAGAAGAGAGGTGGTGTTCTGCATGGGGAGTTCGCCTGGCGGCGTGCCGTCAAAGGTCAGCCACCCCCAGGGCTCGATGAAGATCTGGCACCAGGCGTGCGCGTGGTACTCGTAGACCTCAAAGCAGTTCGACAGCACGTTGTAGTCCCCCGGGAGGAACCCCGTGGCCAAGCGACTCGGGAGCCCTGACAGCCGCGCGAGAACCGTGAGCGCCTGGGCGAAGTGCTGACAGTAGCCTTCCCTGGTCTCGAAGAGGAAGTAATCGACCACCTCCCGGTCCCTCGGGATGGCGGGGGCATTGATGTCGTAGGTGTAGTTCTTGCGCAGGAAGTCACGCAGGGCGGTGGCCTTTCTCATGGCTCCGTCGTGCCCCCCCGTGATCTCCGTGGCGAGTCGCCGCAGACGCCCGGAGACCAAGTGGTCCGCTATGTACCGGTAGTTCCAACCTCGACGGTGATTGCTCTCCCAGGGCGCCATCGGGTTGTTCGAGCCGAGGTCGGGAAGCACGGAGGTGACCCGGTAGGTCCAGGGCGGGGTCGGGGGCCGTTTGCGGAAGGTGATGCCGCCAAGGTAATCGTTGATGGTGACGACGCTGCCGGGAAGGGGGAACTCAAGCTCCGTTGAGGTGCTCAAGTACTCGTATCTGATGGGCCGGTAAGCCGCGACGAGGTGCTTGGTGACGTTCTTTTCCACCCGAAACACCTGCTGGACCTCCTGCTGATCACGCGGGCGAAACCGATCCAGTCCACTCTTGCCATCCCGCAGCATGGGGGATGCAGTCCAGGACTTGCCGTCGTATCTGTCGTACACCTGGCCAAGCCAGTAGAGCTTGGCGGGAGCGCGGACCCGGAAGACAAGATCCTTGCCGATGCCGTAGCCGCCGAGACCCTCGCGCGAATCGAAAGCCTGACCACCTTGGGCTTTGACTAGGCGAGGCGAGTTCCTGGCTATGACCGTGGGATTGGAGCCCGAATCAACCGTCTCCACCACATTGGGATCATCCGACCAGAGACTCTTGGTGGGCTTGACCCAGTTGCGCCACAGGTCGGGGAATTCCAGTCCTTGCTTGGCATCGAAGGTAACGGGGAAGAGGCCGCGGGTATGCACGCGCCCGCGAGGCATGGGGATGGTGGTGAGCAAACAGAAGGTCAGTCCAGCCGTGAGGGCCAGGTGCATGGCGCGGTACCCCCAGTTCTGCCGTAGCCAGGGAACATGCGGCGGGGGGTCATCCTTGAAGCCGAAGAGGCGGAGGGTTCGGGTCTGGTAGAGGAGGAAGACAGCCAGGGCGATGAAGCCAAAGAAGGCCTTCATATACATCGGGCGTCCCGGCGAGAGCCCGCCAAAGCCGAGTAGAATGACCGAGATGGTGACCAGCATCTCGTACTCCTTGCGCACACCACCAATGACGAGCGCCATGCCGAGCAGCGAGGTCACCTCCACCAGAGCGAGATCGAGGGACGCCTGCTCCATACGCATCTTGCCCCAGTAGATGCCACCGGCGGCAAGCAGGATCTGGAACGCCTGGCGAAACACACTGTTGAAGAAGCGTTCGGGCAACCGGGCCAAGAGACCGAGGGGAAGCAAACTGCCGAGCAGGACAAAAGTGAGGACGGGATCGCCCTTCATCCAGAGAGCCGCCACCATGCTAACCCCAAAGAGGAGCAGGTAGCTTGTCTGCAATGGCAATGTCAGGCCAACTCGTTTCAAACGGATTCCTCTAGCCTAATCTCTACATGTACATCGTCACGAAAGTCGCTAGCGTGCGTAAGACCGGCGCGTTGCGCACACAAGCCGGGCGCAGGCGTATCGGGATACGTCAAGCTCGGCGTTGGGTGCAGGACTCTGGGGTTGCGTGCGGTAGAGGGTTGCAGTAGATGGCTCATGGATAGATCAGGCTAGGATAGCGAAAGGGCCTCTTCCAGGCGCATGTCGGGGCGGAGTTGGGCGGCTGCGATCAAGCGACTGCCGGGCGCGCGGGCACCGTCGGTTGCGCGTTGCCGCTTGGCCCTGGGCTGGAAGGTCTCGCGTTCGGCGCAGAACCACCGGACCTCGAGGCCGCTGGCAACGAGAGTCTCCAAGGCTTCCTGCAGGGGGCGCGACTGACTGAGGCTGAGGCAGAACACGACGGTCCCGGCAGGGAGCAAGCTGGCCATCTCGAATGCCACGTCGGGCAGGGAGACGCGGCCGGGTTTGAGGGCGGCCAAGTTGTACAGGATGTCGTGCTGGACCTCGGGCGCGGGACGGGGTGGCTGTAGAATGATGCGGTCGCCGCCAGCGGCAAAGGCAAGTTCGCAGTAGAGCCCGGCGCAGTGGTGGCAGATGCTCGCGGCCGCCCGGATCTGGTACTCCAGGTTCGACATCTCGTCGTCGCCGCTGACGAAGGTCTCGTTGGCATCCAGGAGGACGGCAACGGACATGGTTGCGTTGCGTTCGAACTCCTTGACCATCAGACGTCCATAGCGGGCGCTGCTCTGCCAGTGGATGAAGCGAAGACCGTCGGTGGGCGTGTATTCCCGCACCCCGTAGAAGTCTTGGCTCATGCCAGCCGCGCTGATTGGGCTCGCGGTCATGGAGTGCATGGTTTCGTGGCGGTTCAGAATGAGATCGGGCACGGGCTCAAGGCCGGGATAGACGACCACCCTGGTGGGGCAACGGAAGCGACGTTCCCGAGCGAAAAGCCCGGCGGGGTCGCCGCTGCGGATGACCACCCGGTCCAGATCGAATTCCCCCCGGACCATCGCCAGCGCGCGGCGACGGACCAGACGGTCCTCGTGGGAAAGGAGGGGGGGGACGACAATGCGAAGAATGCGGCCGGGAACGAACGGGACGCGCTCTTCCAGGATGATGTCCTGTCGTCGCCGCCAGGATAGGTTGACGACCCGTAGCGGGAGATCGACGACCTGGCCGGTGGAGGCGTCGCCACTGGTGGCGCGGATGACCCGAATGCCGCGCAGGGAGAGCAGTGCGCAGAGCAGGCTGACGGCGGTGAGGGCGGCGGTCCCGCAGGCGAGGAGGAACGCGAACACACTGTGGTTCACCAGAGCCACGCCCAACCAGGCGAAGCTACTGAGTGCCACGAACCAGCCTCGGGATGTTGGCCAGACAAACCGCATCGGTCTCCTTTGTGCCCACGGGGCTGCTAGTTGTTCTGTTCCCACTTCGACAGGGGGAACTCGGCAAGGATGCTCTCCACCACGGCACTGGTACTCTCCCATTCGCTGCGTGCCTGCAGGCGGAGTGGCAGGCGGTGCGCGAGCACGTGAACGGCCAGATCGCGCGCGTCCCGTGGCAGGACGTAGTCGCGTCCTTCGCTGGCCGCCTGGGCTTGGCTGGCATGCATCAGCGCCAGGGCGGCGCGGGGGCTGCAACCGTAGGGGAACGCCGGGTGGCGACGGGTGGCGTCGATGATCGTGACGATGTAGTCCTTGACGGGTTCGGAGACGTGCACCGTCCGGACCAGCGCCTGGCACTGCAGGATCTCAGTGGCGGTTGCCACGTAGGAGATCTCATTGAGTGGGTGTGCAGCCATCTGGCTCTGGAGGATGTCCTTCTCCACGGCCATCTCGGGGTAGCCCACCGAGAGACGCATCAGGAACCGGTCCAGTTGGGCTTCCGGCAGGGGGTACGTGCCGTGGAACTCCACCGGATTCTGCGTGGCGATGACGAAGAACGGCTTGCGCAGCACATGCACCCGGCCATCCACCGTCACTTTGGATTCGGACATGCACTCCAACAGGCTGGACTGCACGCGCGGGGTGCCGCGGTTGATCTCGTCGGAGAGGATGACGTTGCCGAAGATGGGGCCGGGGATGAAGGTGAACTGGCCGCTCTGCTCGTCGTAGACATTCACGCCAGTCACATCCGTCGGCAGGAGGTCGGGGGTGAACTGGATGCGCTTGAACTCGGTGCGGATGCTCTTGGCCAGGGCGCGGGCCAGCATGGTCTTGCCCACCCCCGGCACGTCCTCGATCAGCACGTGGCCATCGCTGAGCAAGGCGAGCAGAACTCGCTGGATCACTTCATCCTTGCCCTGGATGACCTTGGCGATGTTCCCGCGGACGGCATCGACCGTCCGCTTCACGTAGGCGAAATCGAAGGTCTTACTTTCGGCCTCGATCGTGGGGTGGACCGTGTGGTCGTCGTTGTCGGAGTCCAGCTCGTTGTAGAGCAGCATGGTGTCGCCGAGCTGGACGACATCCATGTGTTTGAGCTGGGACGGAGCCGTAACTGGGACGCCGTTGAGGAACGTGCCATTGCGGCTGCCAAGGTCTTCGGCAGTGACGACCTCGCCAGCGCGCACGATCTTGAGATGTACGCGCGATACCCCTTGGCGAGCGAGGGTGAGATCGCAGTCCGGACTGCGCCCAATGGTGGTTTCGCCTTCGGGGACGTCGAACTCGCTGATCTGGCGATAGCCCTGTTGGACGATGATCTTCGGCATGGTCAGCAGTCTCCCTGAGAGAGCGGCGGCGGCGGCTAGTGGCTGGGACGCATCTGGGGGAAGAGGATGACGTCGCGAATGGAATCGACCCCGGTGAGCAACATGACGAGGCGGTCGATTCCCATGCCGAGGCCCCCAGCGGGAGGCATGCCATGCTCCATGGCGGTCAGGAAATCTTCATCGATGCGTTCGACTTCGTGCTCGTCGTCCTGCGCATCGATCAGTTGCTGGTCAAAACGGGAGCGCTGCTCGATGGGGTCGTTGAGCTCGGAGTAGCCAGGGGAGATCTCCTGGCCGTTGATCTCCAGTTCGTAGACATCCACCACGCTCGGGTCATCGGCACATTTCTTCGCCAGCGGGACGAGGAAGGCAGGCATGCGAGTCACGAAGGTGGGCTGGATGAGAGTATGCTCGATCACCTTCTCGTAGATCTCGTGGGTGATATCTTCGGCCGACCAGTCGTCCATGACGGTCAGTTCCAGGGCGCGGGCCTTCTCGCGCTTGGTCTCGACGGGCAAGTCGTACCAGTCCTCGCCCATGCGCTCGGCGACGAGTTCGGCGTACGTAACGCGGCGCCAGGGCGGCGTCAG
>JABGQJ010000287.1:2424-8924 GCA_018648945.1 Victivallales bacterium | reverse complement strand
CCAGTGCTTCCCGGGCCTGCCGGCACCACCGTCTGGACATGTCCGCCTCCCCACGCTCCACCGTACCCAAGGCGCGTTCGAGCATGCTGGCGAACATGTAGTCTTCGAGACCGTCGCGCAGGTTCTTGAGTCGGGTACTGGGCACCGGGCCGTCAGGGCGCGGGTAGATGAAATTGCCGTCCCCGTTGTAGCCCTTATAGGAACGGGCTGCCCAATCGGTCAGGGGCGCGCCCCGCATGGGCTGGGTGCGGAACGACTTGTCCCAGCTGCCGTCCGCCCGGCGGTGGTACTTGCGCCAAGTGGCCATGCCATAGTAGAGGAATCCCTCGCAGTCCATCTTGTAGGCCATGAGTCCGGGGAGCAGGCGGTGTTCGGTGCCCGAGCACTCGATGAAGAAGTTGGCATAGGGGGGGTGCGGGCCGCAGCACACGTACCACCAAACCTGCCGTCCCCGCTCTCGTGCCGCCTGCCGAGCGTCGGCACGGGCGGCGTAGTCGGGCGTGAGTGGAGTCCACACGTCAATGACCTCATCCAGCCCGGAATCGACGCCAAACGTCATGTCGCGGGCGGTGGTAACGATGGGGATGCCAGGCCAGCGCCGCTTGATCTGGCCAAGCACGTCGCGCATCGCGGCAAACTGGTTTCCCCGGACCTCGTCAAAGCAGTAGATATAGGCCATGTCCAGGACACCGGCCTTCTCGTACTCCGGGATGACCTTCTCCAGAGTCGCCAGGATCTTCTTGGTGCGCTCTGCTGGATAGGGCTGCCCCTTCTTCAGCGATGGCAGCGAGCCGACGTGGAGGATGCAGAATCGCGAGGCACCACGACGTCGCCATTCGATGGCCTGCTTGGGGGTGGGCGGATCGGCCCGGTAGATGCGGTCGGGACTGAGCCGATGCTCGAACATGATCTCGGCGAACTGGTCTCGGATCTCCAGGCAACGTCGCACGCGGGGATCCTCGATCTCCTGCGCCGACAACCGTTTGCGGTAGGCCTCGGTCCAGCCCCGGCTCACCTCTGGATCATCGAAGTAGACCGAGGGGATTCTGGCATCCTGTTCGTTGATGAAGGCAAACGCCACCGGCAGCACCGAACCATCGGCCAAGGCGAAATCCCACACCCTGACCGCCAACGGCACGCGAGTGGGTGGGATGCCGCGAGCGGTGATCTCGATGCTCCCTCGGTAGATTCCGGCAGGTTGATCGGCGGGCGCGCTCACCTCGACCCAGAATGGTTGCCATGCATGTGCAGCCAAGTCAACTGCAGCGACATCGGTCAGGATTGGGTCGGGCCACCAACCAACGCTCGACACCGGATACGGCGGTTTCGCGGTTTTGACATATCCCACCGGCGCGATCGACACGTGCTCTGGGCCAATCGTCCCGCCGCTGTCCGCGACGAACGCATCCACCAGGGCAACGCGCACGTCCGACAGATCCTGCATCGGCATCACGGCAAGCTGAATGGCCTCTGCCTCATTCCTCGCCAACTCGATCACCGGCCTGGCCTGTGGCAGGGATTCCAGACGCGTACGCAGAATCTTCTCGGTGCTGAGAGCCCAGTTCCAGGCGAACGGCCTGCCCGCCGACCCGGCAACGAAGTGGAGCGTCGGGACCCGTTGTCGGAGCGTCTCCAGGACGACTTTGGCGTGATCCAGTTGCGCGGCGGCCGCAGACCAGGCTGCAGCACCGGCCACGCCGTTTCCGGGCAGGGAGAGAGGCAGGGAGAGCGCCTGATCAACCGTCCGCCCAAGCTGGTGCCAGTCGTCCTGCATCGTCGGTGGCAGGTCGGCGAACAGATCCGGCGGCAGGTCCTGCCTGAGCTTGCGCCAGGTGCGCCGCATCTCCCCTTGGAGCGACAGCAGGTCACGGGGGACAAGCCGTAGTCCGTTCACCCACACTTCGGACATCGCTTCGGGATCCTGCATGACGAAATGCACTTCATCGACATGTTGCCAGTCGATCGCCTCGCGGGGAAGCGGCAGCCGCAAGGTCTGCCGACCGCGTCGCAGGTCCGGTTTCGAGCAACTGGCACGGCGATGGTCCGTGTCCCGGAAATGGAGGTAGAACTCAGCGCTCTCCTGCTTGAATGCGGCCTCGTCGAAACCGCTCCAGATCTCAAGCTCCACAGCCTCGAAACCACGCCAGTCACGGATTGGGATCGCCTCGCCTGCCAGGATGGCAGCGGGCCAACGCGACCCCGTCCGTTCGGTGGGAGGGAACACCATTCTCAGGCACGTCCCTTCCTGCCGTCCTGGCCAGCTTGCCGGTTCGAAGACCGTCGGTGGGTCCGAGGGACGCACGGTCCACGGCTCCAGTGCGCCAGGCGAGTCAAACCGAGCCAGCGCGACCGTGGTGGGGGCGGGGACCAGTGACTGGCAGCCCGTGAACAGAGACCCAAGCAAACACGCCAGGAATACGCAATGCCATCTCGCCATCATGTCACCACCCCATGTGCAACTTCGCCCTGATCGCCACTCGCAGTATTGAGCAACCGGTTGCTCCAAACGTACCGCGCGACCTGATGAGATCAACGCCTCAGATCCAGACCACAGTCCTCTTCCAGCCAGTTCCAGCCCGAGTCACGGGACGGGTGGAGGGGAGTGAGTGATGTGCTCCATGGCAATATAGAGATCGCGGTGGGGTCATTCTGCGTTCCGTTCCTCTCTGGGGTCGGGATGGCGAGGCCATGGACGGCATGGACCTGCCTGCGGCGCATGGACGGGATGGACGATGGACAGCATGGACACGGCCAGCGCTGGGCGGGCGGGCGTCGGGCACGAGAAGGGCGCACGGGGAAGCATCGGGCTTGACCTCATGGGAGAAGCCGTCCGCGTGGATGGACCGTTGAGCGGAGAGACTGGGGAGAGGTCACCGCTGGGCCGCGGGCTTGTGGCCCTTCATCTGGCGTCCCACAGTATCGGCCAGGCTCCGATTGGCGCGTCTGAACGCCTGCCAGTGCTCCGCCGTATTGCGCACGCTGTCCCAGCCCGTCGCGCTGCCGCCGTAGCTATACCAGAAAATGGCTCGGGCACCGCCGTCCAGAGCCCGGCGCCAGTAGGACGTCATCTCCTCTTCTCCGGGCAACTTTCCCGGGGACCATTGGTAGGCTCTCCCCACGTACCATGTGGGCAATGTGGGAGCCGCATCGAGAGCCCGGGCCATCAGTTCGGTCACCTTGCCGGACGCGCCCGGACCGGGGTAGGCGCAGAAGAAGAAGGCGTCTGAGCAATCGCGGAAAACCCCGCCATCCACCCCGCCGAGCACGGGCATGGCGGGATGATACGGATCGACGCGATCGATGAGATCGTACATCGCCTTGACCCGGGGATGGGAGTTGGGCGCGAGATTGGGCTCGTCCCACAGCGTCCAGCACAGCAATGCCGGATGATCCTTGAGCCTGCGGACGCGCCGCTCGATCCGCGCCAGATCAAAGCGTTCCCGCTGGTACCAGTCTCGCCGGATTCCCATCATCACGTGGAAGCCGAACTCTTGAGCCATATCAAGGTACGCCAGAGCCTGTTCGTCGGTGTTGTTTGCGTCACTGTGTTCGAAAGCGTAGCTATGCAGGACAGTGATCCCGCACTCACGCATCTCCCGCAACGCCGCATCCTTCCGGGCAGGTCCAGGCTTCCAGTCTGCGGGGTTGGCGAAGACCCAGTACATGCCGATCGGGAAATGCGGGACACCATCGATCCGGACCCGGCCTGCTGCATCACAGACCACCTCGTGAGGACCGGCAGGCAGGACGCGCAACGGTCGGTGCCCCTGGTAGACCGCCTTCCCCGCGCCATCCTTCACCACCACGGACAGGCGGTAGTTGCCCGGAACAAGGGCCTTCGCGGAGAGCGGCATCTGCAGAGCGCCTGCCACAGTCCGGGACGCCTGCTCGTAGCGGATCTTGCCGGCCGGATCGCTGATCTGGGCAGTGCCCCTCAGTGAGCCGAGCAGTTCTGCAGTGGCATCCCGCAACCTGATGTCCAGCATCCAGGCATACCCCAGACTCGCGAAAAGGGCATTCTTGTGGGGGTACCGAATCTGCCACGGGCTCCTGAGTTGCTCGATCAGGGCGGAGCCCCCAAGTAGCTCTCCGCTCGCGGGATCGCTCAGGCGGAGCGAATACTGCGAGACAACGGGCGCGAAGGGCAGACGGAACTCGACGGAGGCCGGCGCTCCCGGGGCCACCGTCGCCGCCTGTACCGTGGTTACCACCGACTGCCCCGACGAGCCGGAGACGACCTGCACCCGGACCTCGCGCGTTCTGTCATCCTGGCTCTCGATCCGGGTCCTGTAGCGCCATGAGTCGCTGAGGTCGTAGGGAAGCGGCTCGGGATCACGGACCTTGACCGGGGCTTGTCGGATCTGCACGTCATCAATCAGGAACTCGCCACGCCCGGAAGCGGCCAGGTAGAGATGAATGCCGCCGTCGCTCGGTGTCAGCCCCAGATTGACCTGGGTCCATCCCTCACTGTCAGCATCCACCATGCCGGCAAGTCGCGGACCCCAGGCCTTGGGATAGGCCGCGATCTCGAGGGTTCCGGAAAGCCGTTTGATCCATGCCGACACCAGATACGTCGTCCCCTTCTGCAGGGGGGCAAGGGTCTGGTAGACGCCTGCATCTGTGGCATGTCCCTTGATCCGCAGGCACTGACCGGCGCCTTGTCGGTCCGACTTCTCGACCGAGAGCCGATCGCCGCGGGCCGGTTTGGCGTTCACGGGGGTCCACGCAGGCAGTGTCACCAGCAGGCCCTTGCCGCCGGAGTGATCAACGGCTTCGCCCTCCATGCTGCCGTTGCGGACGCCGGCTTCCGCTCCGCCAACCTGGGGCAGGACAGTCACGCCGCAGAGGGCAACAGCCAGAACAATGCTCTTCATCGGTTCCTCCGTGGGCTACGCTCGCAATGGACTCAAGGGAACTACAGAGGGCCACGCCACAGAGCGAGGCATGCGAGAATGCCAGATCTGTTTTCCGTTCTGCATCACTGTACACTGCGGGGCGGTTTGAGCCCAGGCCGGAGCGCACTATGTCAAGACCGCCTGTCAGCGGGAGGCGCACGACGTGAGAGCACCATGTGGGCATGTGAAACGTCGGGGACACCCATCTCCACCACCTTCGCCAGCTTGAGCGGGACATTGGCACCGAGCCGAATCCCGACTATCGTTACTGGTCGGCGTAGAACGGCCTCTCTGGCACACCCAGCTATACGGAGGAGGCGAATATGCGCATCTGGGGAACAGTTGCTCTCGTGCTTCTCGTTCTGCTGTTGGTCATTGAAAATGGGCGCCAGTTTGGTTGGTCCTACAGCGACTCGACCTGCGCAAGGTGTGGCAAGTGGCACCATACGGAGAGACGGTACCGCGTGACCACAGTGGATCGCATCGGTGGCGACGACCTGTCAGAGTGGCTTTCCCGGTATAGGCGCGGGGCGTGCAAGCACGACTGGGACGGCACCAGCGGGGGATCTGCGAGTGGCCTTGGTTTCGGGCATTGGGACGGCGGCGGCCTCTGGGTCAGTGCCCTGCGGCAGATCCACAGGCTCGATCCCGTAGTTGGCGAGGCGGCGACCAGGGAACTGCTAGATCGCTACTACCGGATCCTCGACATGCCGCGTGGAGCCGCGCAGTACGGGGAACTCCGGCGGTTCAGGAAGGAGATGGAGGACCAAACGAAGCTAGCGTTCCCTGCAGACCAGGAGGCATGATGACATCGCGTGAACGAGTGATGACGGCATTGGCGCACGAGCGGCCAGACCGCCCTCCCCTGAACTTCTTCGGGACATCCGAAGTCTGGACCAAGCTCAAGCAGCATCTCCGACTGGAGACCGACGAGGAGGTCCGCCTCCACATGGGCTCGGACATGCGCTACGTCGCGCCCACCTACGTCGGGCCCACACAGTTCAGCGGGTTGCTGGGGTTCGGTTGTGGCAGCACGGATGTCTGGGGCACGGTCTGGCAGGCAGTGGATGTGGGCTCGGCGGTCTACAACGAGGTCGTCTACCATCCCCTGGCCACCGCAACGGGGCTGGACGACTTGCGCAACCACGCCTGGCCAGAGGTGGACTGGTTCGACGTGAGCCAACTGAAGGAACAGATCAGCCAACTCAATCGCACCGAGGAGTACGCCATCGTCTACAGCATGGGGAACCTGATCGAGACGGCTTGGGCCATGCGCGGGTTCGAGCAGTTCCTGATGGATTTGGTCGTCGCCCCCGAAATGGCCGAATTCCTGCTGGAGAAGGTCACCACGTTCCTGGAGGAACTCACGGCCCGCGCTATCGAGGCCGCCGGTGAGGACATCGACATCATTTGGAGTGCGGGCGACATCGCTGGCCAGGACGGCATGCTCTTCTCGCCCGAGCGCTGGCGCGAGTTGGTGAAGCCCCGCTACCGGCGACTCATCGAGCCCTACCGAAGCATGGGCCTGAAGACCCGCTACCACACCGACGGCTCCATGCTCCCGGTGATCGAGGATCTGATCGAGATGGGCCTGGATCTGCTCGA
>JABGQJ010000287.1:0-2414 GCA_018648945.1 Victivallales bacterium | reverse complement strand
CGGCGGCATCGACACGCAAGGTCTGCTGCCCTTCGGCAACCCAGAGCAAGTCGAGCAGGAAGCCCTGCGCTATATCGGGACCCTCGGCAAGAATGGCGGCTATGTCCTCGCCGCCTCCAACGCCATCCAGCCCGACGTGCCCGTCGAGAACATCCTCACCCTCTTCCGCACCGCCCGCGAGTACCGATACTGATCAGCCCAGCCCCGCCGCATGGCGGGAAGCCTTCGGATCGCCGGCGGCATGGAGCACCCCGCTCTGCTGGTCGATGTATATCATGACCGGCAAAGCGATGGGGGCTGTCTTCACTTCGAGTTCGTGCCCGCGCTGGGAAAGCTCCTCCCGGATGCCTTCCCCCACGGTGTCACTCACGGTCAACGACCCAGGCCCCTTGAAGGTCCGTGCGCGGTCGGGGTTGGGATCAAAGGAGTCCTGGTGATGCCCGGTGGCAAAACGCGGCGCGGTGACGGCTGCGTCTGGGAGCATGCCAAACTCGATCGCACCGAGAAGGAGATTCAGGGCCGTCTGATCCTGCAGGTCCCCGCCGGCGACGCTGATCGCCATGACGGGTTTGCCGTCTTTGAGGACCAGCGTGGGGGTGAGCGTGATGCGGGGGCGTTTCCCTGGCTGAATGCAGTTCGGGTGTCCGGGGGTCGTATTGAAGCTGAGCAGGCGATTGCCAAAGGTAACGCCAGCTTTCCCCCCGCCGCGTGGCTCCTTGGGCACGTTGGCACTGGGGGTTGCCGAAACCACGTTCCCCCAGCGATCCGCCACCACGCAGGTCGTGGTGCCGCCAACCCCTGGACGAAAAACCCCCGAACCCTTGAGCGGCATCATGCCGCGCGGATTCCCGGGCCGAGCGTCCAGGGATGCCTTCCTCATGTCGATCAATGGACGGCGGATTCTCGTGTAGGCATCTGAGAAGAGGGCCGCCAATGGGACATCCACGAAATTCGGGTCTCCGTAGTACTCGTCTCGGTCTGCCATCGCCAACTTGATGGCCTCCGCGACCACGTGGATGTAGTCGGTCGAGAACTGGCCCATGGCCTTCAGGTCAAAGCCTTCCAGCAAGCGCAGGGCCTGGCAGAGATAGGGCCCCTGGGTCCAAGGCCCGCATTTGCAGATCGTGTATCCCCGGTACTCGACGGTTACGGGGTCCTCAATCGTGGTGGCATGGGCAGCGAGGTCACGTCTGCGAAGGAACCCGCCCTGCTCGATGTAGTACGCCTCCAAGTCCTCTGCGATGTCATTCCTGGCCTTGTTCCGGCCGTAGAACCGGTCGGTGGCCGCCTGGAGTCTCTCTTCGCGGCTGCCGGTGGCAGTCTGTTCCTCCTCGACCATTCGGCGAAGGGTGACTGCGAGCTTCGGATGCCAGGGCTCCGTCCCCCCATCCAGGAGCGCGAGCGTGGGCGCCACGACATCCCCAAACGTTCGGGTGCCATAGCGCTGCAGCGTGGTGATGCATAGATCCACAACAGAGGGAACCGGAGCCATCTTGATATCCCCATCGCCAGGGATTCCGTGGCGCATGTACCAGTCAATCGCGTCCTGTGAGAGCGGCGCGCGTCCCTGCCCACTTAGGGCCTTCACTTCCTGGCTCTGCGCGTCATAGATGAGAAGAGGGACTTCGCCGCCGATCGAGCACTCGCCGTGATCTGTAACGATGAGCGCGAGGATCGTCGCCACCGCCGCATCCGCCGCGTTTCCGCCCCCCTCCAAAATCCCGATTCCCGCCGCGACTGAGTCGGCACTGCCCGCCGCAACGACCCCGGCCGTGCTGGTTGCCTGCCACCCGATCTGCTCTCTGTCTGTAGCTGTCATTTGCCGGTTTTCCTGGCCTTCCTGATCTTGGGGATCGGTTTGGGAGCGGGAATGCGCCCTAGACGGGCGGGATCGCCCGCCATCCAGGCAGGGCCAACGTCCTTGGGCTGGAGCGGGGGATAGCGCACTGGGCCCGCCCCGGCTTCATCACAGCCGGTGTCGGGTTTACCGTCGCGCGGCTGCCCATCGATGTCGGTTGCAGAGCCGGGCGGCGGCGCATTGACGTTGTGGTAATTGACCGAGGGCGGGTTGATGGCCGGGGAGCCCGCGACCGGCAAGCGCCAGATTCCGTCGCGCTGTTCGAGTTTCGGGTCGGCTGCTTGGATGCCAGCGTTCTCGTAGCCGGGTTTGGCGGTGCCGGTGGCATGCACCAGATTGCCCCGCCACGTGCTGTTGATACTGCCATCGTCGCGAATGAGTTCCCCCTCGCCGCCGACGACGAGGTTGCCGATGAAATCGTTGGCGACCAGGGGTTTTACCTCCAGTTGCGGCACATGGCACTGATTGCAGAAATAGCGCCGCGGCGTGACCGAGGATAATACCTGTCCGTCGCGGTCCATGAAATGGGTCACGCTGACCATTGGCGCCTGCGATT